>JBFXDW010000010.1:0-30025 GCA_050180745.1 Bdellovibrionales bacterium
AGTACACGCCGTTGCTGGCGTGGCTGAAAACCATGCTCCCTTATGAGGCAAAAGTTGTGGTGCTGGCCGATCGTTTCTTTGGCGGCCCCGAGCTTATTCGTTGCTGCCAGAGTTATGATTTTGGCTACCCACTAAAAATCATGGGGTGGTAAGGAGGGATAATCTAGGGCGTGTCATTGTTATCAATCTTTTTACTGAAAAGAGCCTAAAATCGGCTCTCACCCGTAATTAAAGGTAGGATAATGACCCCTGACTCATACACTTATATCCTTGATATTATGAAGACATGGCATACCGCACCAGATCTTATAATCCTGTCGGACATGTTTATGGCATTGGTGTTCGGCTTTTTATTTGGCTATGAACGTTCCTACCATGGACGAGCTGCTGGCATGCGCACCTATGGCATTGTGTGTATGGTCGCCGCTGCCCTGACAAGCAGCTCTCTCCATATGAACAGTGCTTTTGAATTTATCATCGCAGATAAAAATATCATTTTTGATCCTACGCGTACAATTCAGGGCATCGTTACAGGCGTTGGCTTTCTGGGCGCTGGAATTATCATGAAGGACGGCTTACGGATCAGCGGTTTGACAACAGCAGCATCCGTATGGGCATCAGCCGCCATAGGCATCGTCGTTGGGTCCGGTTTTTACGTATGTGGTCTGGGAATGACTTTGTTGGCCATGGGGTTTGTGATGCTGGGACCCAAATTTGATGAGTATTTACCTGCGCGCCAGCCGCTCTTTGTCTCCCTTCAATTTCGCAAGGGCTTTTCGCCCAACAGCCATATGGTCCACACAATCACAAATAATAACGGATATAAGATCGCCCGCAATTCCGTTGTTATTTCTTCTCATGATGGACAAGTCGAATGGCGCTTTGTTGCTGTTGACGAAGGTAAACCTATGGCCTTAGCTGATCTTGCAGACGCTCTAGGAAAAATCGAAGGACTAGACAGCTTCCACGTCGCCCGTGCTCGCAATTAGCAGTCATGAACGATCCAGACCATTTTTACAAGAAGACCAACACAATAACTTGTTAATAAACATAACATACTATAGTGAAAAGATGACACAAAGTATGCTGAAAATACAATAAGTTACCTTCTTGATTCGATAAAAGAGGCTTCCTTCTTATGAGACTTTTTAAGAAAAAAGACAGCTTTCTTATTCTTTTTCTATTGCCTCTGATTTTTCCTTCAGATGCAAGAGCAGCCGATTTAACTTGGCTTGGTGTAAGTGGAGATTGGACCAGTGTGTCAAACTGGAGCACAGGAAACATACCAACAGGCGCTGACACGCTCTATATCAATACAACTAATAATGACCCTTTCATCACAACTCCAGGAGCTGTCGCCGATTATATCAAGATTGGCTCTGATGAGGGCTCTACTGCCTCTCTTACCGTCACGGGAACAAACACAACCCTTACTGCCTCACACGACATCACTGTAGCTGATCAGGGAACAGCATCATTCGTAATTTCTGATGAGGCACGAGTGATTATTAATGGATATCTAAGATCCAATAGGAGCGAGGGAAGCAACTCGACACTTGCGGTTACAGGAAGTGGAAGCGATCTTTCTATTACAAAAGGGTTATACATTGGCCAATACGGAACATCATCCCTCACAATAGCTGAAGGTGCTACCGTTTCTGCTGGTACCTACACAATTCTCGGGTGGGAAGAAGGTGCTGAAGGCATTCTGTCCATCTCTGGTAATGGATCTAACTTAAGCAGCACCAATTCTTTATACATCGGATATTATGGGAATGGCCAGTTCAACATCTACGATGGAGCCACTGTCTCTACTGCCGCCTACACCAACATAGGTGATAAAGCAACATCTACCGGTACATTGTTTGTTACAGGAGGCGGGTCACGCTTCACATCAACAAATGAGATAGATATCGGACGATATGGAGATGGTATTGTTATTGTCTCCGACGGAGGAACAATATCAGCTAGTAACTATCTATGTTTGGGATTTTATGAAAACTCAAGCGGAAGCCTCACGATCACAGGAAGTGGATCAAACGTCACAGCAACATCTACAGAAAATGGTATCATTATCGGACTATACGGAAATGGTTCGGTTGTTGTTTCTGATGGAGGAACACTATCTACTGCGAGCTATCTGAATATAGGGTATTATGAAGGCTCAAACGGACACCTCACGATTACAGGAAGCGGGTCAACAGTCACGGCTGCAAAAGATATCTATCTGGCCGTTGGTGGAGATGCTTCTATACTGGTGAGCAATGGAGGATCTCTGATCGCTGAAGTCGATTTAGAAGTCGGATCCGGATGCCCAAGCGCTTGGGGAACATGTTATAGTACAGGCACTCTTGTCGTGACAGACCCAGGATCAACAGTGAATGTTGCCGGTGATCTCTATGTCGGTGAGTCCGTTGAAGGGATTATGACAATTTCCAATGATGCAGCAGTGAATGTCACAGGAAACATCTACATCTCAAAAGGAAACAGTCTCCATTCACTCGATATTGGTACACTCAACATTGGCTCCGCCTCGGGCGAGACAGCCACAGCGGCAGGGACGATTACAGCTGCAAGTCTTTCCTTTGTAACGGGAACAGCAACCTTGGTGTTCAACCACACAGATACGGATTATGACTTCTCCATTGGCATGAGTGGCTCTGGCATCCTTTTGGCTGAAAGCGGCACAACAACCTTGTCCGGAAACAGTAGTGGTTTTACGGGAACAACCTCGGTATATGGAACGTCAACCCTTCTTGTGACAGGCTCTCTAGCAGGCACAACAACAGTCTCTTCCGGCGGCACCATCGGTGGCACAGGAACCCTTAGCAGTCTTACTATGGAAAACGAAGGTTCCTACACAACAGCTATCGCACCCAATGGAAGTTGCGAAGCATTAACAGTTACAAACGCGGCGTCTCTTGATGGAACTCTTTATTTAGATGCCTCAACAAGTGAGCTTTATACCGTAGGAACGGAATATACCGTCCTCACTGCAGGAAGCCCGAGTGGCACCTTTGATGCGGTAGCATCAAACCTCCTTTTCTTAGGCGGAAATGTTACTTACGGCAGCAATGACACCAAGGTAACGGTGTTTTACAAAGACTTTGATAGTGCCGCAGCAAACGGAGCACAGGTCAATACAGCCAATGCTATTCAAAGCCTAGGCTTAGGAAATAGTTTTCATGATGCCTTGTGGAAACAAACAACAGCGAATAAGAGCATAGTTCAATCGGCCTTTCAATCTTCAACAGGATCTCTATATACAAACCTAGGAAATGCGATGATTGAGAACCAAGTTGGGTTCACGAATGCTCTTTCCGGACGCATGGGACAAGCAAGTGGCTTTTTGACAGGGATGGATAAGCCTCTTGTAGCACATCTAAATGAACCAGGCCTTAAAACGATGTCAGCTCTTTGGACGCAAATCGTAGGCGGTTGGGGAAGACAAGAAGGTAGCAGCGGCTATAACTACAGCAGCTACGGCGTTGTTTTAGGGAGTGACCGTCCGTTTGGTGATTGGCGTGTCGGTCTCGCCGTTGGCTATCAGAACAGTAAATATAATATGTTTCACAGCCAAGATGCACAGGCAGATACGAACCGCTATAGCGTAAGCATCTACGGAGGACGAAGCTGGGATAAACTGGCGCTGAAGCTTGGCGCGACCTATGCACAACATGATGTAGAGAGCGAACGACCAATCAATCTAGTAGGCTATCAGGAAACATTGAAAGGTAGTTATACGGCCCATAGTGGTAACTTATTTACCGAAACGGCCTATAAGTTTGAGAAAGAGATCAAGCAACCACTGTTCTTCGATGACGAAGAACGAGTTTTATCCTTCAAAACAACGATCGAGCCTTACATCAATCTTTCCTATAACTATAGTTATACACCAAGCTTTAAGGAAGAAGGATCAGCGGCATCTCTGCACGTCGATGCCGCTAATCAGCACCTTCTCCTTACAACAATCGGTACTCGTATAGAGCAGGATCTGGGACCTTGGACAGAACAGATTGAAAGAATGACGTTAAAAGAAACTGTCGGTTGGCAACGCGCTATTGGCGACAAAACTCCCGAAGGAACCTATCATTTTACTGGCTCTAACAGTTTTACTACCGATGGCTCTCGTATAGCACAAGACACAGCCGTGTTCGGCGTTGGTATCAATACTGCACTCAAGAACGACATAAGCATGGACATAACCTACAAAGGCCATCTCGCCCCTGAACGCCAAGACCACAGCTTGCAAGGAACTATCAAGTATTTCTTCTAGAGAAAATTTCAATTTTATAGCCCACGTCACTGCGGTGGCCCCTGTTTGTAAGACAGTTTTTGGATATGCGACAACTGAGAAATGCTCAAGCCGCCAGCGTTAAAAGACGCTTCGCCGAATTTGTTAAAAACAGCATTAACGTTACTTACCCAAAGGCTCACATCAACACGCGTCAAACGAGTATGTCCCTGTAAACGAAATTAAAGCCTGTGTTGATTTTCTACAAGGCCTTTCGTCCCCTCAAGTTCAGAAAAGGATTATTGCAGCAAACCCGTTCCCTAGCCTTAAATAAACCGAGCACAAAATTAAAAAGTCAATGGGCTTTGGTCGCGATTCTCTGAAGAACCAAAGAATAACCTTGATGCGGTTCCTGCATCAGAAAACGAGCGACACGTCCTATAGTTGTCACACTGACCCCAGTAGCAGCATGTATTTCTCGGTAAGATAGCTTGCCTTCCTGCAAAAGGCGAGCCACGCGCCACCGTTCTGAGAAAGCCTTAACTTCAGCGGGCGTACATAAATCAAGCAAAAAACGGTGGCATTCTTCTCTTGTCTTAAGCTGAAGAAAGGCATCGCAAAGAGCAACCATGTCAGGTTGCTCGTGGCTCTTCAAAGACTTGTTCTTCATTTTTGTCTCCTAGACAAGGACCAGTCATTGCGCTTTCCCGTCCTTTTGTCAAAGAAAGCTTCGGACAGGGCCATTTTGCTAGAGATACAAATCTTATGCAAGTCTCTTACTGAACCACTACCGACCGAAGGTCGGTAGGTTCACTCGCCCTGATGAGCAGCAATATAATTGCTTATGATCTCATTCGTCACATTGCCGCTTGTCGTACAAAAGTACCCTCTCGCCCAAAACCTGCGCCCCCAGTAACGTTTGCGCAGTTCAGGAAACTTCTGCTGTATTTTCCGCGACGTGCAACCCTTGATGCTTCGCATGTAGTCGCTAACGGCCACTTTAGGCGGTATTTCAACAAACATGTGGACATGATCGCTGGATAGAACGCCGTCGATGATCTTGACTTCAAGCTGCGCACAAATTTGACGAACAATTTCTCGAATGCGAAGCCGCATCGCAGGCGTCAAAACTTTATACCGATATTTTGTGATCCAAACGACGTGATAGCGAGCGTGATAAGTGGTATGAGCACCGTTTGAGTAGTCTAAACATGCCTACAAAAATAACGGACTAACGTCCACTCTACCGGCTAAAGCCGGTGGTTTAGAACCTAAAAATCGGACAATAAAAAATCTCATAACTACTTGTAATATCACGATATTACACTACTTCATTATTTGATTGTTCCTCCTTTTTCTCTTCAAACAAAAAACAGGGGGGCATAAAAACGGGTAGACAACGCCCGTGTACTTATGTAATATCGCGCTATTACATTCGTGCAGGCATGTTTTATGCAAGTTGTGGGGTTTGTGCAAAAAGGTTGGGCGGTTAACGCCTCATTGAAGTGAAAGGATAAGATAATGGAACGGGTACGGATCGCCCTGCAAAAGTCAGGGCGGCTAGCGGAAGATAGTTTGTCTCTTTTGAGGAATTGCGGCCTTCATGTTAGTTATAGTAAGGATCAACTCTTTCGTCGTGTTAAAGAGCTGCCAATTGATATCCTTATGATTAGGGATGACGATATTCCTGGCTTCGTCAATAGTGGTATTTGTGACCTTGGAATCGTTGGTGAAAATGTTTTTGCTGAAGAATTAGATGAAGAAATGTCAGCTCGTATCGTTGAGCGTCTTGGTTTTTCTTTCTGCCGTCTTTCTATTGCTGTGCAAAAATTCAAGGACTATGAAGATCTGAATAGCCTTGAGGGAAAAACAATTGCAACGACTTACCCCAGACTGTTGCAAAAGGCTCTTGATGAAAAAGGCGTGAAGGCAAAAATTCAGCACATGACGGGGTCTGTTGAGGTTGCGCCTCGCTTAAATGTAGCTGATGCTATATGCGACATTGTTGCCTCTGGTGCAACTTTAGAAGTTAATAATTTGCGCGAGGTCGAAACCATCCTACAGAGCCAAGCACTCCTCATTCGCTCTTCTAAAACGCTTTGTGAAGAGAAAGAAAAGACGATTCAACGTCTTTTGGGGCGTATGCGTGGAGCCCTCCAAGCCGAGGACAGCAAATACATCATGCTCCATGCCGAAAAATCTCGACTGCAAGATGTTGTAAAATTACTACCCGGTGCAGAATCGCCAACTATATTGCCTTTGCAGGACAACGAAAATAAAGTGGCTATTCATGCCGTTTGTCGAGAAGCTGTGTTTTGGGAAACATTGGAAAAATTAAAAGAAGTCGGTGCAAGTGCTATTCTTGTGCTGCCTATTGAAAAAATGATGGCCTAAATCATGATGGAGATTAAAAAATGGAATGGTGACGCTACGCTTCTTGCTCGTGCACCCATGGTACAAGATACTGCTTCGCTTACACAAAGTGTGCAAAAGGTTCTAAACGATGTTCGCCTTAGAGGTGACGAAGCTGTTCGTGAATATACGGCACGGTTTGATGGAGTAAATTTAAAAAACTGTCATGTTTCAGAGAAAGATGCTCAAACCGCTTTATCGAGCTTATCCCCCGATCTCCGTACATCACTTGAAATAGCGAAGAAAAATATCTCCGCTTTTCACAAAGCACAAATGCCTGCGCCCGTTGCTATGGAAACAATGTCTGGTGTGCGCTGTGAAATGCAATGGCGGCCTGTTGAAAAAATCGGTCTTTATGTGCCGGGAGGTACCGCACCTTTATTTTCGACTGTTTTGATGCTTGCTGTTCCTGCAATGCTGGCAGGATGTCGTCAAATTGTTTTATGTGCGCCGCCCCAAAAGGACGGCAAAATCAATCCTGAAACCTTAGCAGCATCTACCCTTTGCGGTGTTACAGAAATTTTTGCTATCGGTGGCGCACAGGCTATTGCGGCCATGGCCTATGGCACAGAAACTGTACCTAAGGTTGATAAAATATTTGGCCCCGGCAATGCTTACGTAACGATGGCCAAACAGCTTGTGGCACAGGACTCAAATGGTGCAGCTATTGATATGCCTGCGGGGCCTTCGGAAGTGATGGTCATTGCAAACGAAGGTGCTCGCGCAGAGTGGGTTGCTGCTGATCTATTAGCACAAGCAGAGCACGACACCCTTTCGCAAGCCATTCTTCTTACAAACAACAAAAATTTTGCTGAGACTGTTCGGCAAGAAACCGTGTCTCAAATGAAGAGTTTATCACGTTGCGAGATTATTAAAAAAAGTTTAGCACACAGCCGGATTATTTTGGCTGAAAATGAAGATGAGATCATCGACATAGTTAATTTTTATGCTCCCGAACATCTAATTATTCACGGCAAAAATGCAGAAAATTTTGTGCCTAACATAAGAACAGCAGGTTCTGTTTTTGTTGGTGATTTCACACCAGAAACGGCAGGCGATTATGCCAGCGGCACAAACCATGTTTTGCCAACATACGGTGCAGCAAGAGCTTATAGCGGTCTTTCGCTCTATAGCTTTCTGCGCAGCATGACAGTGCAAACTCTTTCTAACGAAGGCCTTCAAAAACTAGCCCCATCACTTACAACTATGGCCGAAGCTGAAGGACTTGATGCACACGCACGAGCCGTAAAAATTAGATTTCAAGAAAAAGGCAAAAAGGTATGAGCAGTATTCTCTCTCTTATTCGCTCGGACCTCGCCGATTTTACGGGCTATAGCAGCGCAGCTAAAGAAGGAAGCGGCTTCAGACCATCCATCAAACTTGATGCAAACGAAAGTCCCTGCCCCCCTTTCGGCACCATTTCAAATCTATGTGATGTCCATCGCTATGCCGAGCCGCAGCCATCTGCTTTACGGGCGCGTATGAGCGCTTACTGGAATGTTAATGAAAAAAATATGCTTTTGACCTGCGGAAGCGATCAAGGTATCGACGTTTTAATCCGCCTTTTTTGCGAAGCAAAAAAAGATAGCATTCTTATTTGTCCTCCAACATTTGGCATGTATGAAGTTTATGCAAAATTGCAAGGCGCAAAAACTTTGTCTGTACCGCTTCTTGAAAATGGCCAGTTGGACAAAGACGCTATCATTCAAACTGCAAAAGATAATACAAAACTCATCTTTATTCCTGCCCCGAATGCCCCTATGGGACACATGATGGATAGGGATGATATTCTTGCTTTGTGTGAGGCTCGTAAAGACAAAAGCGCTATCATCATTGACGAAGCTTATGTCGAATTTTCCAATAATCCGGATGGATTTTTATCTTCCATTGAAAAATATCCAAACCTTATCATTCTCCGCACGCTTTCAAAAGCACATGCCCTTGCTGGTGAAAGAGTCGGGTGCGTCATTGGCACAGAAAATGTTGTCAATGCTCTAAGCAAAATTCTTCCGCCCTATCCTCTGGCACAAAGTGCTGTTCGTGCGGCATTGGATGCTTTTTCTCCGGTAGGACTTGCTGAAATGAAGAGCCGATTAGACATGATTAAATCTGAAAAAGCGTTTGTCATAGAAAATCTTAAAAAACTTTCAGACATTGAATATATTTATCCGAGTGAAACAAATTTCATTTTTATGGAAACGAAAAACGCAAAATCTTTGACAGAAATTTTACGTCGTTTCAGTATTCAAATTCGTGACAGAAGCAAAGAAAAACCTGAATGCGTGCGTATAAGTATTGGCACCCCACAAGAAAATGACCTACTTCTTACTGCGCTTGACGTTTCTGTGAACAGAAATACACCATCCTCACGAAGCGCAAGTGTTCAACGAAAAACGAAAGAAACGAATATAGAAGTCTTTGTCGATTTAGGTTGTGCTACAGCTTCGCAAATTACAACAGGTCTGGGCTTTTTTGATCATATGCTTAACCAAATCGCAACGCATGGCGGATTTCATTTATCACTTAAGGCAAAGGGCGATTTAGAAGTTGATGCCCATCATACGATTGAAGATTGTGCGCTTGCGCTTGGCGAAGCGATAAGAAAGGCTCTTGGTGATAAGAAAGGTCTTGCGCGTTTCGGCTTTACGGCACCACTTGATGAAGCGGTTGCCAATGTCGTTCTTGATCTATCAGGAAGGCCCTTTGCGCAAATTGAGCTAACGGGGCCTTCAGAACCTTCCGATGGCATGGGCCTTGATCTGGCTGAGCATTTCTTCCAATCCCTTGCAACTAGCTTGGGGGCAACTCTACACATCACGACAAAGGGCAAAAACAATCATCACGTGATTGAGTCTTCATTTAAAGCTTTAGGTCGCGCTTTGCGTCAAGCCTTGGCTCGTGATGGCAATGCCCTGCCTTCAACGAAAGGTGTCCTATGATAGCTATTCTTGACAGCGGTACAGCCAATCTCACTTCCGTTGCGGCAGCTTTTGAACGCATGGATATTCCTGCAACTATAACATCTAATCCCAACGATCTACGCGCTGCTTCGCATGTCATTTTACCCGGTGTTGGCTCTGCTGGTGCTGCTATACGGGCATTACAAGAAAAAGGTCTTCTTGAAACCGTTTGTGCTTTAACACAACCAGTTCTTGGCATTTGTTTGGGCATGCAAATTCTTTTTGACTTTTCCGAGGAAAGTGAAGGCACATCCTGTCTTGGCGTTGTGCCGGGGAAAGTCAAAAAACTAGATGTCGATGATCGTTTAACTCTTCCTCACATGGGCTGGAACAATTTAGAAACTAGATCCAAAAAACACCCGCTTCTACATGGCATTGAAAATGGTACTTACATGTATTTTGTTCATAGCTTTGCCGCCCCCGTAAGTGAAGTAACGCTTGCAATCTGCACATATGGCCAGTCTTTTACGGCTATGTGTAGTCATAAAAACTTCTATGGATGCCAATTTCATCCTGAACGTTCGGGCGAAGTTGGCGCGCGCATTTTGCGCAATTTTATGGAGATCTAAAAATGGAAATATTTCCGGCCATAGATTTAAAAGAAGGTCGATGCGTGCGCTTGCGTCAGGGTAATTTTAATGAGGCTACGATTTACGAAGCTGATCCGGTAAAACAGGCTAAACGATTTGAATCTGAAGGGGCAAAGCAGTTACACATTGTCGATCTTGATGGTGCGAAAGATGGTACAGCAAGGCAGACAGCGCTTATAAAGAATATTGTTCAGTCAACGGCACTATCCGTTCAAACAGGTGGCGGCATTCGCGAAAAGAGCGACATCGAAAGCTTGTTGGATTGCGGCATCAAGCGCGTTGTCATCGGTTCCTTGTGCATCACAGCCCCGCAGAAAGTTCAGGATTGGATCGGTGCTTTTGGCAAAGAGCGTATCGTTCTTGCGCTGGATATTCGCTTGAACGCCCAGAAAGAACCTATCCTTCTTACCCGAGGCTGGCAGGATGAAAGCACGCAAACGCTTTGGGATATTTTAAATATTTATAATACGCAAGCCGAGACGATTCTTTGTACCGATGTTGATCGTGATGGAATGCTTTCGGGACCAAATGTTGCTCTTTATGATGAGATTAAAAAGCGCTTTCCTACGCTTTCAATCCTGGCTTCCGGTGGCATAGGAGCGCTTGAGGATATTAAAGAACTGACGACGCTTGGTGTAGCTGGGGCCATCACAGGCAAGGCTCTGTATGAAAATAAATTTTCCTTAGCTGATGCTCTTAAGGAGACTGCACATGCTTGCTAAACGCATAATCCCCTGTCTTGATGTTAAAGAAGGTCAAGTTGTCAAAGGCGTGCAATTTCGCAATCATGAAATTGTCGGCGACATCCTTGATCTGGCGAGGCGCTATCGCGATGAAGGTGCGGATGAGCTTGTTTTTTATGACATCACCGCCTCAGCACATGGGCGGCGTGTAGATAGGTCATGGGTATCAAAAATTGCAAAGATTCTCGATATTCCCTTTTGTGTGGCAGGCGGTATTCGCACGCTTGCTGATGCGCAAGAAGTTTTAGCAAACGGTGCGGATAAAATATCAATCAATTCTCCTGCTTTAGAACGTCCCGATCTAATCAATGAAATGGCCGCAGAGTTTGGCGTTCAATGTGTTGTGATTGGCATCGATTCACGTCAAGAAAATGACGATTGGCTTGTGTATCAATATACAGGCGATGAGGCAAAAACAATTGCCAGCAAACGCCGCACGCTGGACTGGGTTAAAGAGGTTACTGCGCGTGGCGCAGGTGAAATCGTCCTTAACTGCATGAACCAAGATGGCGTGCGTCAAGGCTATGATATAGACCAGCTCAGCGCTGTACGAAATCTTGTGCGTGTCCCCCTTATCGCTTCTGGCGGTGCGGGTGCTTCAGTCCACTTCGCGGACGTTTTCAAGAAAGCCAATGTTGATGGCGCGTTGGCGGCAAGCGTTTTTCATAGAAAAGTTATCGAAATCGACGAGCTCAAAGCTTACCTGAAACAACAAGGGATAGAGGTGCGGCTATGAAGATAGATTTTGAAAAAAGCGAAGGCCTTGTTCCCGCTATCATTCAGGACGCAACTTCACTCCGCGTTCTTATGCTTGGCTATATGAACGAAGAAGCCTTTCGGAAAACAAAAGAAACAGGCTTTGTCACCTTTTTTTCTCGTTCTCGCCAATGTCTTTGGCAAAAGGGAGAAACCTCTGGCAACAAACTTGAAGTCGTTGAAATTCGAACGGACTGCGACAATGACACGCTTCTTATCTTTGCCAACGCCTATGGGCCTACCTGTCACACTGGATCTATTTCTTGTTTCGGTGAAACAGAAACAAACACACTAAGCATTCTTGCCGATCTTGAGAAAAAAATCAAAGACAGAAAAGAAAACCCAAAAGAAGGAAGCTATACAAACGAACTTTTTGCCAAAGGCCTATCTCGCATCGCGCAAAAAGTCGGGGAGGAAGGCATAGAAACCGCCCTTGCCGGAGCAACGAAAGCAGATAACCTATCCGAAGAAGCAGCGGATTTGTTCTATCATCTTTTGGTGTTACTTACGGAAAGAAATCTACCTTTTAAAGCAATTTTAGACGTTCTTCATGCTCGAGCAAAAAATCTCTCAAAATAAACACATCAAGATCTATCCTCCTCCATCCTTGGCCTCTTTCATCACAAAAGCCATGAGTCCAGAGGAAGCTGTCCCTGCATCCACAATATGGTTCCAAAGCTCGGAGGACAGGCACAAGCCTGTCGCCTCCGCGCAGTCGGTTCCAATCGTGTAACGATGGAGATCATCAAAGGAACATTGTTGAATGGAAAAATGAGAATTATCCAGATTTTGATCTACTTGAAATATTCTCACCTCCTGACGACACACAGAATTCCCTTGAGCCAGCTCTTATAGAGGCAAATGCGCGTGACGAAGGAAAACTAGATGCTTTCGCCAAAGTGATCTATTCAGAGCTAGCGAATACAAAATTTCTTACTCAATCCTCTTTTGAGGAAAAGAAAACATTTATCAGAAATTGGTTTGACGGGGATGGCACAAAAAAAGTTGACTCAGCTGTCCGCATCTTTGACAGCGATCACGACCTAGAATTCCCCAACTATCTGAAGGAGGCTGTGACCTTTGCCTCCTAAGATTGTCCTAGCATGTGCTGGTGCTGGAAAAACCCAGCGAGTTGCAGCATTGGCGTTGCAAGCATCAAGGGCGGGCAAGAAGACTCTTTTGCTTACTTATACAGAAAACAACCAAAAGGAAATCGCTGATAGGCTCTGTCTTTTGAATAACGGGGTTTTTCCGGCCAATGTTGTTGTAAAAGGATGGTTCACTTTTCTCTTAGAGGACATGATTCGTCCCTATCAGCGCAGTATTTTTAGTGCGCGTATTTCTGGACTTTTTTTTAACCCTTCTGATCCGCACTTGGCTAATGGTCGTCGCATAGGAGGTCGGCAAGAACGTGTAAATGGTTCATATAATCACGACTATTTTCTTACCCGCTCAAACAACCAAGCTCATTCGGCGTACTTATCTAGGCTCGCCACCATAGTCCTTGAAGAAAGCAATCGACGGCCTATTGCCAGATTATCGGCGATTTATAAAACGATTTTAATCGATGAAGTCCAGGATTTGGTTGGGTGGGATTATACGATTCTGGAAGCGCTTTCTTCTATTGATGGGGTTTGTTGTGAATGCGTAGGTGATTTTAGGCAAACAATATACAAGACCACTCCGACGAGCAGAAAAAATCCAAGTACAACTCACCAGAAAAAACAAGCATTCATTCGTTTAGGGTTTGAACAGGAGGTCATGGATAAAAGCAAGCGGTGCGTTCAGCCAATTTGTACCTTTGCAGACTTAGTGCATCAACGGGATGGATACGTTCAGACGAGATCAGATGCTACAATCACAGAAAACTTCAGACGTCATTTAGGGGTCTTCGCGGTTCGTCCGGCTGATGTGAAGGAGTATTTGCTGCAATACAAACCGGTGATCCTGAGGTGGGATAAAAGGGCGGAACCGGAGTTGTGTCAAAATCTGACCGCCTATAATTTTGGCGAAGCAAAAGGGTCGGGGTTTGATAGAGTTTTAATTATACCAACCGGAGATTATCGAACGTTCTTGTCTGGTAATCTGAACGTGTTTGACGGGAATAGAACGGAAACATCTCGAAACAAGCTTTATGTAGCGATAACTCGGGCCCGTTATAGCGTTGCTTTTCTTTATGACGGTGTTGTCGGATTTTCTTCGGTAAGCACATGGACTCCCAATGCCCACATCTAAAAAGCTACATGGGCTGTTTTTTTATTTTTCTGCAGTTCGCTCGGATTGATCTTTTATTACCTGATCTAGAATGCTTCTTAGTTTGTCATCGGAAATATCTGCGAATCTCGGAACGGCAATTCTGTTTAAAAAGTCAGAGACATCGCAATCCGTGACTATCCATCCAAACTGATTGTTTTCCGCAGCGGCAGCAAGAATGCGCTCAACTTCTTTTAGCGAATAGTACGAAAACTCTTCCAGCTTGCTTATAAGTTGGTGTGTGCCCGAGAAAGAGCCGGAAAATCGGAGGTCATCTATAAGGGCATCTTTTGTTTTGTCGAACGAAAAAGCTACGCCGTCAAAATGCTCTTTCATAAAGGCGGAAAGGGTTCGGTATACAAAGAGCGAAGATCCTTTTTCTTTCTTCCACTCTTCTTCTAGGAATGGGTGAACGGCATTTTCGTTTAAGATTGAGTAAAAATCACCATCCTCGCTGATAACATGCAGATCATATCCCCTTGGAACTGATTGAAGAAGAATCGTCCAATTAATCGCGTCGCCGACAGAATGATTTTTGCCGGGTGGGTTTCCGATTCTTACCCTCATATCAGACAACGTGAAGACATCAGGTGATGTTTCATGAATTTCAGAACGTGAAAAGATTTCATGAATAAGCCGGTCTGCAAGTAAATTTCTGTCTGTTATATCCTTGTCCACCTTATCTTTAATTTCCTTAGAAAGCTTCTGCAATTGTCCGCTCAGTTTTCTGATTTGTTCGTACTCATCATATCCCTTCATAAAAGATGGGAGCTGAGGGTTAAATCTAACCTCGTTAAATCGCTTCAATGCGTCCATAATTTTGGATTCGCGATTGCGCCGGAATTCATCACATACTTGCTGTGTGAGGTGAACTTTTGCTGCGCCGTAAGCATGTGAAGCAAAAACGTTGTTCAATGCGTCCAGTTCATCTTTTGAGAAATGAAAGAAATTAAGCAAGATGTTCGTATCAATAAAGACGTGCATATTGGAGGGTTGTGATGGTTTGGAAACCCCTTTTGTTTTTTTGGCTGTCTGCACATTCATTGTTTTCTTCCGAATTCGGGGGATATTTTACCTTCAGAAGCAATCTAAATCCGCTTTTATCCGGCGTGCAACAAAGTTTCGCACATACTTTTGTCCATAGTCGCGTTAGTGCTCTACCTACGGAAAAAGCTAACTCTTTGAAATATTTTCTGAATAATGGTGCTGCCGATAGGAATTGAACCTACGACCCCGTCCTTACCAAGGACGTGCTCTACCCCTGAGCTACTGCAGCGGGGTTTGTATTCTTTGCACTTTTTTGATGGTTCTTGTCAACTTTTATCCATTTGCTCCCATATTTTGCTCCCAAAGTGCTCCCAAAAGAGCCTGAACCATTCATGGCTTAAGCGACATTGCCTTGCCGTCAACAAAGCCAATCGTTATGAAGACATAAATGCAAAATCAGGGCGCAAAATAACGGTGACTTTATGGATCAAGAAACTGCTTCTCGCTTGGCTAAATCTCTCGTGCTTCTTGGCCTGCGCAACACGAGCATCGAAGACATTCACGCTGGGACCGAGCCCTTTTCTGAAGCCGGTGATTATTCGGATGTTAAAGTCGTAACACCCAGAGGCGAAATCCCTTGGGCAGAAGTTTCTCGCATCAATAATGACGAAATGCGCACCTTGATGAAAGAGGCGGTCAACAAGGTCTACACCATTTTGCTCCGCTTGGATGATCCAGCCTTTGTCGAGCGCATGGAAGAAATGATGCGTTGCATGACCTGCCAGTGGGACAATCCAGAAAACTTGACGACGTGGTTTACCGGCAATGTGGGGAAAGCCTATTCGTCGATACGAAAGCCTTCATAACGGAATATCCGATTATCACGCATGCGCTCTATTAAGTAGAATTTTCTTGGCTTTTTACTCTTGTGATCAAGAATGTAGACAAGCATTGAATAGATGAACCTGTCTGGCCCCTGGCCAGTGATATTTTCCATCTCTTCAAGGCCGCTTCGCTCAACCCACAATTTCGCACCTTTGGGCGCAAACTTGATGCTCGATTTTTTCCAAAGAATGATGCCGTCTTTTTTACCGAGGTCGCAGATAAGATATTTGTGCAATGGTCTCGGGGCATCAGTACGAACCGTCCAGCAAGGCCACCGTTTTTTCCGCTTTCCATCAATGAAGTTCTCAAGCGTGCAATTCTCAATCGTCACAATCCGGCCCGAAGGAAAACCGTCCGGTGCGATTGTATTGCCAACCTTGAGCTGAGACCGCTTTAAATTAGCCATTAAGCTACCCTAAGCTCCTTTTCGATTGGGAGCGCGTGGGCAACCATCGGCATGTTGGTAACACAAGCATCTAGTGAACACAGGGGGACACTCAGGGCTGGTGCAAACTTGTTTTTGTAATGGTCTAGGCTGGCTGTTTCAGAACCGCCGAGGTTGAGAAGAGGCACGCCATCTTCACAAAGCTTCGCTGCCGTCGCTTTGATCGAGAACTCAGACAGCCCCCGATAAGTAACGTTACAAAGGTTCATATACAGGTTGGCTATTTTGTGTTCAGGGTTTGATATGTCCCATATCGTCGCCGCCTGAACTTGGCCGTCGACGACAAACACCAAGCCATCAAGCCCGAGTTCTTTCCGCTTAAAGAGGCGCAATGTCTCTTTATATGGAGTAACTAAATCGATCAGCTCTTCCGGTTTGTTCGCCTGCTTATTCGCCCAGCGCAGAGCAAGGCGCTCAATCTCCGGAACGTCTTGAACCGAAAGGCGTTTGATGTCCACCAGATACTTCTTGGTCTGGCGAACGCGATTGCGGATAAGCATATATTCATGCCCAAACATTTGCGCTGTGTTTAGCGTTGAAAGAATTCTCGCCGGATAACGCCAATCAAGCACGTCCTCCTCTATAGGCTCATAAGATACACGGCTAACAAAGGCATAAAACGTCTTAAGATCGCCAATCTCTTTAGGCTTATAACGAGCCAAAAGGAACCCGTTGGGAGGCAAAGGAGCTTCGTTCAACAACGCCGTGACGGCTGCATAATTCTTTTCTCCACGCGGGGGAAAGATCAGTATCTGTCCATCAATGTTGGGATGCCAGCACATCGGAAGAAATGTGCCGTCATAATGATAAAGCCATAGGCCGCGCCTGCCTGTGTAGGCGTAATACGAGGGAGAAACGGCATAACTATCTACGTCCACTTCCGATGAAAGAAGGCTTATAAGGCGCGTAAAGTTTGCATCGGTAATGCGTTCAACATATTGGCTTTGCTCGGCCCAGTCTTCAAAATCAAGTTCTTGTATATAAGCAGGAAGCATTTTCATTTTCTTTCATTTCGTACAATTTCTTTACCGGTATTCCACGCAATATTGAACAGCTTGGTCGCGCTTTGAGCAAACCGTTGATCATCTATAATGATGACGCGCGGTTCAGGCTGCCAAGACAATAGTGCCAATTTTGAACCGTATATATAGAACGGATACGGTGAGAAAGATTCATCTGGGATTGCTCGATATGTGTTGTAGGGAGGAATAAGGTTGGGATCGTCTGCACGAACAAGTAGACGACAGGTGATATTGGCAACCTTGCGCTTGCGAATCTGTTCGTCCAAAAATTCTTTTTTCAAGCTTCTCGCCGCGCTTCCTTCGTCCAGATGCGCGATGAGCATTTCGCCCCCCTTATCTTGTAGCGTGCGATACACATCTAAAAGAAGTTCTTGAAGGCAGTCGTCACCAGTCAGCGTTGTAACCGTTTGTTCTTTCTTACGGACTCCTTCGCCGGGCAGAAACTCAATGCCTCGCACCTCAAGAATGTCCGTGATCTTGCGTATTGTGTCTTCACGGCATGCTGCGGTTTCGTTGATGATCCTGTCTATCGTGTTGCGACCAACGCCCGCCTCATTTGCCAAGGCTTCTCTCGTCAACCCCGACAAGGTGATGGCCGCTGCAATTTGAAGACCGGAGAGTTTCATGGTTAATAATCCCTTTACTGCCTGTTCTTGATCCTACCATACATTACTTTATCCACCATTAAAAGGTGAAAAATGTTTTCAAATTTTGTTGCTTTTCAAGCCATTCTACCGTTTTTTGGTAGTTCGTTACCTAATTTAGGTATGATATAGTGCATTTTCCACCGTATTTAGGTGAGAAATGTATTGCTTTCGATATAAAAACAAGTTACGTTATCAAAATAAGGCGACGGTCGCAGATTTTGTCAAAACTTTTCAAGTGAGGGATGAGATGCTCGATTTTGAAACATTCTACAAAAAGCATGGCGAAAACTTCATGTGGGATGTCCTGCATATCTGGGAACGAGATAATCGCATCCAACACGCTCGAGCCATGACGCTGGAAGAACGCTGGGCTCACTTTCTCCGCGTCACAGACCCTTCACCAACCCCCGTCGCGGCTTAACAGGTGGATGCAATGAGCAAGCCGCAACCCGCCAAAACCCCCGAAGAGCTTTACAGCGAAGCGACCGAAGACACCAGTCTGTCTTCTGGAGACCTTCGCCTTTTGACCGCTGGGTTGGCAGCTCTACGCGCCACTAATGACAAGCCCGTAAACAAAATCGAATTGCAGGCCCTCTACGGCATGATCGCTTACGTCGCTCATGACCAAAATGTCGGGGAAGATATTGTCGTTGAAATCATGACATCTCATTTTGGAGCCGATAGCGTAGCGGGCTTGCCTGCGCGCCTTTATCAAAACGCCATAGAATATCTGGTCGATTTGAAGATAAGCAATATTTTAAACTGATAGGACGAAAATGTCGGACGTTTATCTCATAACTGGCGCACAAAGCAGAATGGCGCGATCATTGTTAAAATGGTCTCGTGAAAAGCTGGCCGAAGAAGCCAATGTCGCGCGCGGCACCATCCGCATTTTTGAGGACGATCAGCCAATCCGCGAATCCATCGTTCTGGACATTCAAAGCGTTTTCGATGCCAACGGCGTTGAATGCTGTCCAGACGGCAGTGTGAGGCCGCGCTCGGACAACATTAAGGATTTTCGTGGCCTTGGCGGGTGTGACCGCTTTTTTGCCAATATCGAGAAGTTGGTGAAGGAAATAAACACGGGCGTGGTTTGCCGCATCGGAAGCCAAAAGATGATGACAAGGGTCACGGGACGAAATGGCATGACTAACTTCGAACGGCTAGAGAATTTGAGCAAAATCGCGCATGTGCGGTGTCTGCTCTCGGATCAAAGAATATATCTGCCGGGGACGCCTTCCTTCGAAGTCAAGGTTTATCCGGAAAACCGGCCCAGCATAATCTCTTCCGAATTCGCCTACGGTGAAGAAGCCACATTTGCAGTTGATCAGGATGACCGTTTTCATTTCTGCCATCCGGCCTACATGGTTCTTGAATATCCAAGTCTCGCCAAGAGGATGTTTGAGTATTTTGAAGAGCACTGGCTTGATGCCACGCCCTATTTGCCATCTAAAAAAGGCTCTACGAACTGCGGCCACAGATCGCATGCTGTCGTTACTGCTGACTGCGACGAACAGAAAAGACGGGCCTGTTACTAAGCTTTCCCCTTCTTCAAATCAGAATAGCGGCGTTGATTTTTGTTGCCTTTTGTGAATTGGCGGCATAGGTCACGCCGTTTTGTTTTTTACGCACACACACCATTTGGATTTCCTATCACTGCAATCATTCTCTATGGCTACATCAATTCAGGTCTGGCACATCAACAAAGAAAAACGGTCGGAATTTTGGCCGATAAGGCCAAAAGAAAAATTCGGCCAATTTGATAGCCGATAAACGACCAATTCGGCCAAATACTCTCGTTGTTTCGTGCGCTAGCGATATCGATACTCGTCTTACAGATTGAACCGTATCGATGAGCATTACATGACGAACAGCCGCAACGTGATAGCCCCAGATCTTGCCGGAGCAAAGAAACCGAAGGCTTATCTTGCTGCAGAAAAGGCCCTTGCCGTCGAAATTCTCCAGGATAATTTTGCATCGGACGCCGAGCGTGACGAGTTTACGCAAGCTGTCAAGATGCACGGGGTCACCTTCCTATATCTCGCCAATTCCCCGCTGCCTAAGCCTTCCTCGCGCGACATGAACATGATTGAGAGATTTGCGCGTTTGTTGTCGCGTTTCTGGCCGCAAGCGTTAGTTATCGGAGGGTGTCATGACTAAAGACGAACAGCTCCGCCTATGTCTCATGCTGGCGTTTCAGAGCCTGATTTCTCAGGACGTAAACGCAAAGTCGAAAGAGTCCACACAGCGAATTGTTACACTCGCCAGGCTGATGGATGAATTTTGCAATCTGCATCTCAAACAGACATTTCCTGAAATGACAATCGAGCTTGCCGAAGACAAGTGGGCAGCAAAGATCGACGCCGCGCTCAACATGCACATCGAAGAACTGCAAAAGCGCGAACAAACACAATTGCCGGAGGATCGGGAAACCCTCATCCAATTCTATGATCGCCTCCAGCAGCGCAAAGCGCGGCGTGGGCAATGGTTGTTCTATGCCGAAGCCTCAACGGAACAACTGGCTGACCTGATTCTGAAATACCTCGATGAAGAAATTGAGGACAGAAAAGCAGGAGGCTACCAATGATCTCCGTGAGCCAAATTGCTGCCTCCAGCTTGCCGCCCACCCATCTTACGTCCATCGCCCCTGAACAAATGCGGGCGGCCAGAGGATTGTTGGGCTGGTCACGCAACGAGTTGGCTCAAAAAGCTGGAACGTCTGCGGAAACGATCAAAAACATAGAACATGGAGTCTATTCGCCGAAGAAGGAAACGCTAGCGGCGATTGTCTCAACTTTCCTTCGAAACGGCATTCAGTTTGTCCATTATGAAACGCTTGTTACGGCAACCACAGGACGCGATGTCGTGGGATCCTTGCAAGCCCTCTCTTATGCTGGCGCGGTTCGCGTGACGTCCTTTGTTCCCGAAGTTAAGGAGGAAGGCCGTGCCTAACGCAATTAAACACCGCAGCATAGTCGATCAGATTACAAGCAAAACGGACAAAAGGTTTGAGCTTGTCGCTCGTATGGCTGATTTCATCGTTGAAATGAAATTGGATGTTAGAACCTGCGAACAGCAAGACCTTCACATTCAAGGCTTCAACTATCAGGACGTGGCGGCTCTTTGGCACTTCGCGAATGCGTTGGCAGCCATTGAGTTTCGTTGCCGCGAAAATGAAATCAGTGCCTCATGTGGGCGGGAGGTCCGTTATGCATAAACCCGAACTGCAAATCAACGGGCAGCCGCAGGATAAATGCGAGCCCAAGTACGTCAAAGTCATCGTTTTTGACGATCAAAACCGTGTGTTGCTGGTCAAGAACGGAAATCGACTTGTTCTGCCTGGCGGCCCCGTGGAATGGGATGATGATGACACTGAAGCAGCCGCGCGCCGCGAGGTTTTTGAAGCTGCGAACATTGCTCTCGGCACCGTAACTCAGATTACTGTGATCACAACCAAGGATCCTATGAGCCAAACCCAATATACAGCCGTCTATACCGGGCGGACGCATGGTAAAGAACGACGACCTAAGACCAAGCATCGCTTTCTAAGCAAAGATGCTCTTTTCAAAACCGTTGCTGGGCAAGGTGAGCTTGTTCGCGCGCTGATTGAGTCTGCTCATCGGGTTCTGGTTACGGAGGAGATCGAGGAAGAACACAACCAAGAAACACAAACCGGAACAGAGAAATACAACATTAAATCAATTTGTTAGGTCGTTCATATTTTTAAGAAATATTGAGGAAAAAATGAAAATCGCATGGTGCCACGGTCATATCGGTTATGACATTTATAAAGACTTCAAGGTGCTGACGGGGAAAAAGGAAGCAGCGGCGCTTGTAGCAACTGCTCCTCTTTCCGAGAAGCTGCACCTCGGCGGAAAAGCCCTCAACTTTGCCTTTGCTTTGGCACGCGCTGGATCTTCCTCACATCTATCCGGGTTTATCGGAAACGATACGCTTGGGGATAGAGTAGAGGCGGACTGCCAAAAGTTTGGCATAGAAGCCACTCTTTGTAAGGCTGCGCCACAAACCCCTGTTTTTTGGGTTGATGAGATAGGCCCGAAGGTTCTGCAAGATGGAACTATCACAAAGGAGAACATTCAGCTTCCTTATGTGCCAAAGTTTCACGCGACTGTTTTGCATGCAATTAATGATTGGCGATTTTTGCCTTTACTCGTTGATAAGGCGAAGGCGAAAGGCGGGTTCTTGGTATTTAACCCAGCGCCGATTGAAAACCTGAAAGACCTTGCCCCTGTGCATGAGGCTGACCTTTTGATCGCAAATGAAAGCGAAGCGATTGTTATTGCGGAAATGGCTGGCATAAAAACTGAAGGAAAGTTGCGCCTTGCAGGTGTGTTGCAGGAGAGACTTAAAAAGAATGTTGTTGTGACCTTGGGTGAACACGGCATTTCAGCAGCATTCGGCAATAGCCGTTTTTATCAAGAACCTTTTCCATCTGACGTTGTCGATACAGTAGGAGCCGGAGACGCTTTTCTCGGTTTCTTTTTGGCATACCGTCTTCAAGGAAAATCCATTTCAAAAAGTTTGCAAATAGGCGCGGCTGCGGGATCGCTTGTTTGTGAAGTTAAAGGAGCCATAAGGCCCGACCTGTCTGCACCTTTGGCAGAAGACCGCATATCCCGAAAGATCCGTACAAACAGGCGACAACACTTGGCGTCACAAGCGCTTCGTTTTGGCTCCTGATTTTAACGGACAATTTTAGACAAAACATAGTGAGGAAAATATGACATCTAACATTTCATTAGCCTATGACGCAGGGCACACATTAGACGATGCCAGCATGCTGGATATTGTTGAAGAATACAGAAGCGCAGCAAAGCTGTTTGGCGAATTAGCGGCGACCGGACCAAAGGTTCAAAAGAAAAATCTTGGTTTGATTGTAGTAAGCCACATCCTGCCGGATAAGCTGGCCTACCTTGAAATGCTTAACAAGCACTTTGGTATCTCGGCCATCGTACCAAAACCAAAATCAATAGACAAAGAAACGCACAACCTGATTAAGAGCAAGTATCGGTTCTTGCATTTACAGCGTGAGGAGTTGAGTGACTTCGGTCGGCATCTCCCTTTGTTCAAGGAAGCAATCGGTACGCGCAGGTTTGTCGTTCTTGATGTTGGTGGCTACTTCGCACCTAACGTTGAGAACTTTTCAAAAACCTTTGGCAATCAATTTTTGGGTGTCGTTGAGGACACCGAAAATGGGCATGTCCGCTATATGGACATGAAGGAGGCCAATGTCCCGATCCTGTCGGTTGCAAGAAGCCCACTTAAAGAACCGGAAGACTATTTGATTGGACAATCCATCTTGTTCTCCGCTGAAGCCGTTCTTCGTGGAAACAATCAGATTCTTATGAACAAGAAGGCCTTGGTCATTGGGTATGGGAAGATTGGTAAGAGCATCGCCCTGTCCCTAGCCAATAGAAACGTGGACGTGAAGGTTTACGACCATGATCCCATAAGAATGGCGCAGGCTCTTTCTCATGGATTTGACGTTTCAGATAAACGCGAACTTGCGACAAGCGACATTGTTTTCTGTGCGACAGGAAACAAGTCTCTATGTAACGGTGATTTCTCGGCCTTAAAAAAAGGAGCTTATGTCGCGTCGGTCACGTCGTCAGATGACGAGTTTGATTTTAGCACGTTGCGGCATAGGTACTTTTCAACGCCGGTCAATCCAACGATCAACAAATATTACCGCGACAATCATTATTTTTACCTGATTAACGATGGAAATGCGGTGAACTTTTTGCACAAGGCATCGGTTGGTTCTTACATCCACCTTGTACAGGCGGAAATCTTCGCAGCTTCCGCAAAAATTGCTGCGGGTAATGCCAAAAATGGCTTTGGCGAATTGTCATCACCCGAAAGAAAACGGATTGCTGGCGTTTGGCTAAAGAACTTTTCAGGACGGAAACTTCAATTTTAATAGGAGGCATAAACATGAATACGATTGATAAAAGGCTGCAACCCATTGTGAACTATTTTCTCTTTTTTCCTAAAGAGGCATCAGAGCTTCAATTGTTGCAGGAACAACTGAAGACAGATTCCGATATGTTTAATCGCAAAAATTATCGTGGACATATCACAACGAGCATTGCTCTTTTTGAAAAGGCCTCGAAGGAAATCCTTCTAATCCACCACATCGGCCTGAATGACTGGATTCAGCCAGGCGGTCATTTCGAAGATGATAAAGACTTATGGGTTGCCGCGCAACGTGAGCTTCAGGAAGAGACCGGCATTGCCAAAGTAGATATTGTCGATTGGGGACAATATACGATGACCATCCCCTTTGACATAAATACGCACTCAATCCCCGCAAACCCGAACAGGGGCGAGGGTGCCCACGTTCATCACGATTGCTTGTTCCTTGCTTCAGTATCGAAGCCCAAAGAAATCAAGCAACAAGTCGAGGAAATCAAAGGTTTTGCGTGGAAGCCTTCATCTGCCGATGACATTTCTCCTCGATTGAGGCATGTTATCAGCAAGGCCAACCGTTTAGGCATCCTGCGTTATGGCATTTTTTGAGGGTAATATGGCAAAAGATAGTGAAATTGTTGAGCAAACAACAGCATATGTTCGGCGTGAGCTGGAGGGGGAAAGTTCTGGACACGACTGGTGGCATATTCATCGAGTTGTTAACAATGCACTTGCTATTGCGCGGGCAGAAAAGGCAGACGAGACCATCGTCTGCCTCGCCGCTCTTCTTCATGACATAGCGGATTACAAAATGCACGATGGTGATTGTGACATCGGCCCTAAAGTTGCCCGTGCATGGCTTGAAAAGCAGGGCATGGATGAAGAGCGGATAGGGCATGTTTGCAAGATTATCAAAGACCTGTCTTTTAAAGGAGCAGGAACAGAAAGCCCGATGGATACTTTTGAGGGAAAGATCGTACAGGATGCTGACCGCCTAGATGCCATCGGTGCAGTGGGCATCGCTCGTGTTTTTGCTTTTGGTGGAAACAAGGGGAGGGAAATTTATAACCCCGAAAATCAACCAACGGCGCACAAGAGCTTTGAGGAATACAAAAACGCGAAATCTTCAAGCATCAACCATTTCCACGAAAAGCTTCTTCTCCTCAAAGACCGCATGAACACCGAAACAGCAAAGAAGATGGCGGAAGAGCGCCATGTCTTCATGCTCGCATTTTTAGATCGGTTTCATGAAGAGTGGGAAGGTAAGGCCTAACCGGCTAGAAAAGAAGATCAATGACAAAACCGACTGCCGCACCAATAAGCGAACTTATCATATACCCGATCACGGCTAGAGAGTTGTCTGTGTCGTAACAAGGAATTGGGGTTATGTTGCTTTCATACATGATGGCCTCCTCATAAACATGGAAGTTTTTTATAACGCATGAAAGTGCCAATAACGGACAGCCATCATATCAATTTTTGCAACAAGTGACCATTTTTGTCATACATGATAGAAACTGTCGTCTTGCAGGATCAGTCATCAAAGTCTTTAACTTTGGCTGTGTAACAACATGCACAACAAGGAAGTCGTGTGCAGCCCGGCATGGGGAGTTCAGGAGCCTCGTGAACATCATACAGTTTTCCCTTATGTTGTGATGACGCCGCACATCCGTCATCGCCACATAGGATTTCAATTCCGACAATTATCCCTTCTGCCTCTAGTTTTCTGTATCGCTCCAACTCACGCTTGGATGTACTCCAACAACCTAGATTGAGAACAATTCTCTCGATTTCGTGGTCAAGCTTCGTTGATCTTCCGAACCCCAAGCATGACCACATAGCCTCATTCAGGGCATGTCGGTATTGTTCATCCGGGACATCGGAGAATGCCCCCGGTCGTTTGATGCTTGCGGAAACATACAGGCTTAACTTCTGATAGACGTCCGTCGAATTGAGTGGTGGAAACAAGTCCGGGTGAACTGAAGAAAAAAGTCGTTGTGCGTCATAGGCTGCGGCGATGCTTGCGGCGGTAAGCATATCTCCAGCCTCAAGTGCTTTTTTCGCCGCATCCATTGCAGTGGTTTTTATAGACTCTTCCTTATTCGTAAATTCAGTTACCAGCGGCATGGCTGTTGCCGTGCATTCCCATAATGGCTCATTGGGCAAAAGTCGCGATATATCCGGACAAACAGATAAAAGGCGCTTTATCAACTCAGCCTTTGCGCCGGACACCGGCAGACCTCGATCCTTCAAATGCTGTTTCAGTTCCTTGACTGTAAAACGCGAAGCCTGTGTTTCAACAGGAGCTTTTTCGAGCAGTCCTTTTTTGATGAACCATGAAAGCGTGGCGTGCGGGCTTCGCTGAAGGACGGCTTCCCAAGCGCCGTTTACACCAGATGGCTTTAAGGGCCTCGGTTTCGCAAATTGGGATAAAAGCGCCAATTCCGCACGAGAGAACCCAGCATGAGCCCTATGTGCTGGCCGTTTCGATGTTTTCCGTCCACTAAAGGCCGTTAGTATCTTTTCCCAAATCGACATCACCCCTCTGCCGTCAAAAGCGCAGGGGCATCGTCGGATCGCTCGTCATTGTGCGCGACGAGTTCTTGGTCGGCCTCATCTGATGCCAGGGGCAGTGACTTGCTGGTTTTCGCTCCAAGCTCTTTCAACTGTTCAACCTGGCTGATCAAATTGCCTCTTCCTGAAGCCAATTTCCCCATTGCACTACTGAAGCTGACTGAAGTCTGATCGATGCGCTTACCCAAGTCTTTCATGTCATCAAGGAATCCTGCAAGTTTGTCGTAGATACGACCAGCCTTCAATGCAATCTGCTCGGCGTTTTGGTTCCTTCTTTCGACCTGCCATACGTTGGCAACGGTTCGAAGCGCCATCATCAAGGTTGTGGGTGTAGCGATGGCAACATTGTTTTCAACGGCATAGCCCGTCAGAGATGGATCGGCCTGCAAAGCTGCCGCCAGTGCTCCCTCAATGGGGATGAACATCACGACATAGTCGAGATTGCTCCCGGCAGCGAGTTGATATTCCTTTCCAGAAAGAATTTTAATGTGGTTGCGCACCGAAGCAAGATGGGCAGACAGATGAATGCTTTTCTCTTCTGCTTCCGCGTTTACATACTGCTCAAAGGAAACGAGTGAGACTTTGGAGTCGACTATAATCTTTTGCCCGCCGGGAATGTTGACGATGACATCAGTTCGTACTCTTCCACCTTCATCGTTCGTATGACTTTCTTGCGATGTGTATTCCGAGCCTTCACGCAGACCAGATTTTTCCAAGATAGAGCTTAAAATCATTTCGCCCCATGCACCCTGCGTCTGACTATCTCCCTTAAGCGCTTTTGTCAGATTGGTTGTTTCGCACGACATGCGCGCACTGGCTTCGGACAGAACCCGAATTTGCTCGGCAAGGACGGCTCGTTCTTTGTTGCTTTCATTTGATGCCGTTTGAACAGACTGGTTAAATTCGACGAGCTTTTCCTTCAACGGGGTCAAAAGCGCGTCAATCTGTTCTTTGTTCTGTTTGCTAAAAGTTTCACCATTAGTTTTCATCGTGTTTTCAGCTAGCACCTTAAACTCATTGGTCATGTCCTCCTTTGCCTCAAGCAAAAGCGACAGTTTTTCGGTAGCCTGCTTTCTTTCCTGTTCAAGGGTTTCCCTTAGAGTGGCGTTTTGCGCCGATATGGCCGCTACAGACTCACGCAGCTTGTTAAGTTCTTCAATGTTCTGGTTCTGCTCGTTCTGCAAGGCCAAGAATCTGTCCTTTTTTTCCTCGAGCGTCGCTTCAAGCGAGGCTTTGCTTTCACGTATGGAAACAATTTCGGCATCTTTCTCGGACAACAAACTTTCTAAAGCCGGTATTCGGGATGATTTTTGTTCTTCCACTGCAATGCGTGTTTCTAGTGAGTTTTTTGCTGCTTGCATTTCTTCAATGTAGGTTTCCTTTGCTTGGACAGGCAAACGGCGTCCAACAAAAAAAGCGACAGCAATGCAAACTGCTGAGCCAATCCAAAAAACAACGTTCATCTTTTTTCCTTTCTTTTCATGGAAGGCCATCCCACTTTTGCACATAACCGTTCACCATTTTCCGCAGCGCAGCGGGTTTCACGACTTCGACCTGATCACCCCACATATAGAGATGCCACGCCATTTCCAGCAGGCCGCCTGCTTTGAAGCGAACGGTCATGGAGCCGTCCTTGCCGTCGGTGATCTTTTGGCTGGGGTGGAACACGAAGTCACGAGCGGCCTCTGCGGCGCGCGGTGTGAACTTCCAGACGACATCAACAGTCTTTTCTTTCCAGATACCGAAGGACTCCTCGGCATAGCTTTGGATGTCGAAGGATGGATCGCGTCGAAAGCCTTGCTTTGTGACCGTGACGTCTTCGATCTGGGAGAGGATAAAATGATAGCGCGCAGCCTCGCGACCCATCTCGGAGCCGCCTCCAACCAGATAATGCCGGTGGCCGTATAGGAAGCCGTAAGGTGCAACCCGTTTAACCTCAGCCTCTTTCTTACCCTTGCCTCGATAAAGAATCTCGACGATTTGGCAGGCTTTGATCGCCTCGCGTAAGGAATGAAGATGCTCGACCTTGATTTTGGGTCGCGGCCCCGGGCGCGCGGCCAAGCCCTCGGCCTCGATCAGCGCCTCAAGATCTGGCTCAATCCGGCGCGAGGCTTCGCACTTCTGGAAGCTTTTGATCTTTCCGCAAAGAGAGCGCAGAGCTTTGGCCTGAAGGCGCAGCCCGCGCCCGTTGAAGGCTTTAGCCGCCATGTCGAGGGTCGCCAGCTCGTCGGGCGTCAGGGCCAAATGTCGCCCGTTTGTTGCGGAAGGAATGCGCCAGCGCTTGATGCGGCAGGCGTCGGTCTTCTCCTCCGTTTGCGGATAGACCCGTACCACGGCGTCCCTCATGCGCATGGCCGTCCGGCGTGAAACCTCGAACATCTGCTCAATGTCGGCCAGCGAAACGCCATCGGCGCTCGATTGCATGGCAAAGGCAAGGTTCAGCAGGTCTTCGGCTTTTTCAAATCGCATGGAAACAGCTCTGTTTTGTTGCGCTGTTACCTTGCCACAAAAAACCTCGCCCCGCCAAGGGGCAATGTGACCGGAATTGGCACATCAGCGTGATAAGACAATCGAAAGATTTCTTTGACCCGCTGGAGAACCCCATGAACAAAGCTTTACTATGCGCCTTACTCCTACCTTTGGCTGCTTGCGCCTCCGCCCAAGACCATCGTGCCGATGTTTCGAACCAAGACAAGGATCGCCTGACCGTTGCCGCCGCTCAGCGTGAGATTCACAAAGGCATGTCCTCGGCTGATGTGGTCGGGGTATTGGGATCGCCCAATATGGTCACCACCGATGAAAATCGCCGGGAAAGCTGGGTGTACGACAAGATTTCGACCGAAAAGGTCTATTCCACATCCTCCGGTGGGCTTGGCCTGATCTTTGGCGGCGGCGGGGCCACGGGCGGCGCAGGACTGCTTGGAGGACTTGGCGGCGGCATGAGCAGCGGTTCGGGCGCTGCCAGCACGACCCAGCGGACGCTCACCATTATCGTGAAATTCGATGAAGCGGGCAAAGTGCGTGATTACGCCTATCGCTCCTCCAGCTTTTAAGGGGAGCCGTCATGCGAAAACTTGCCCTATGCCTTGTTGCCCTTCTCTCCTTGTCCGCCTGCGCCCAGACGGTTCCCAAGGAGGCGCTGGAGCTAACGCAGGAGAGCCTCCAGCAACGTCAAACACAGACGCGGCGCTTTGAAACCAAGGATGAGAAGAAACTCTTAAGTGCGGGGGCGCAGGTTCTGCAGGATCTGGGCTTCAACCTTGAGGAAAGCGAAACTGGCCTCGGCGTGGTCGTCGGTTCCAAGGATCGGGATGCCACCGAGGCTGGGCAAGTTGCCGCCGTGATCTTTCTGCGGGTCATGATCGGCACGCCCGTGATCTATGACGAGAAGCAGAAAATCCGCGTCAGCCTGATCACCCGCCCCGTGGCCGACAAGGAAACCGCCGCGCGCGTGACCTTCCAGCGCGTGGTTTGGAACAACCAAGGGCAAGTCTCGACGACCGAGCCGCTTAACGATCCCAAGCTGTACCAGGAGTTCTTCGACAAGCTCTCGCAGTCGGTCTTCCTGACGGCCAACGAAATCTAA
>JBFXDW010000011.1:0-28132 GCA_050180745.1 Bdellovibrionales bacterium
TGTCGAACTTGAAAGTTTATGCTGGGGCTGAGCATCCTCATGAGGCACAAGCACCTAAGAAAGTCGATTTTGCTGCGGCCAATGCCAAGAATAAAAGGAACGGATAATCATGACGACAACAAAAACAAAGACAGAATCTCTGTCAGGGATTAAGAAAGCCGTTAAGAATGCTGCTGTCGTTGATGAAGCAGCAGCTACAGCTGAAGTTGCGGGCATTGTTGCGCAAGCTGCGAGCGATGCGCCTAAGCATGAGCGCAAAGTCGATGATAAGGGCCGCTCTTATGCGACAGGCAAGCGGAAGAATGCGGTTGCGCGCGTATGGATTAAACCGGGGAACGGTAAAATTACAGTCAATGGTCGTGATGTTGCTGTTTATTTTGCGCGTCCTGTGTTGCAAATGGTTGTCAATCAGCCCTTTACTGTTGCGGCACGCGAAGGCCAATTCGATGTTGATTGTCTTGTCGATGGCGGCGGTTTGTCTGGCCAAGCGGGTGCTGTGAAACACGGTATCTCAAAAGCGTTGACCTATTTTGAGCCTGCTCTGCGTGGTCCTCTGAAGGCTGCGAAGTTCCTGACTCGTGATGCACGTGTTGTTGAACGGAAGAAAGCGGGTCGGAAGAAAGCCCGTAAGAGATTCCAATTCTCGAAGCGTTAATCGCTTTTGGAAAAAAGAGAAAGGAGGAGGGCTTTATGCCCTCCTTTTTTTGTGTTACAGCAAAGAGTATGACAAACCAAGCTATCATCCTGCCGTTTCAAGGCGTGTACCCACAGATAGATCCAACCGCTTATATTGCTCCCGGTGTGACGATTATCGGTGACGTTGTGGTGGGTCCGGAAAGTTCCATTTGGCCAGCATGTGCGTTGCGCGGCGATTTAGCGCCTATTCGGATTGGCGCTAAATGCAATATCCAAGATGGTACGATCATTCATGTCACGCATGAGATTCAAGGCGGAGCAGGGACTCATCTTGGTGATAATGTAACCATAGGCCACATGGCGCTGCTTCATGATTGCGATGTTGGTGATGGAGGCTTTATCGGCATGCGGGCGACGATGTTGGATCGCTCTATCGTGGAAGCGGGGGGCATGCTCGCGGCGGGGGCGTTATTGACTCAGCGGAAAGTTGTGAAAACGGGTGAGATATGGGCGGGTAATCCGGCCAAATACTGGCGCGACATCAAGCCCGAGGAAGCGCGCGCGTTTCTTGCCCGCGCGGATGAGTATGCCGCGTTGGCAAAAAAATATATGTAATCAGCTTTATATAAAAGGATCGTGCGCCCATTGGAGGAGCGCTTGACGTTGGCGAGGGCGGCAAGACAAATCGTGTGGCATGCAGTTGGCTTTGATTTGCCCCGCATGACGCGAGAAAGCGCGCCATCTTTTGATCTGAATGAGATCAATTTCAGGAATACGCCGTCCCATATAATAGCGGCAATACCATTGAAACCAGCCGCGTGGATCGGGGCCAAAAATCCATCCCTTTTCTTGCCACACGCTTAAAGGCTGGCGGCTTTTGATTTTGAAATAGTTTAAAGTGGGGTCCGCTGTCTCGCTGATGCGCGCTTGACTGAACCAGCTTTCTGGAAATTCCTCGCGGCAGTCATTACAGTATTTTCCTTCAAAGATGCCAAGGGTCAGCATCTTTTTAGGTGTCAGGTGTGGTTTGAAGTCGGGGTGAAAATGACGACCTAAGGGGGCTTCTAGCCGGTAGCTATAGCCCGTTTGCATGAGGTCATTGACGTGAATGATATCGCCGGTCTTGTGTGTCATGAAGCGCAGTATAGCCGTTTTAGTGTTTTTATCACATCCTTTGTTTCTTTGCTTTTAAGAGCATAATAAATCTTATTGTGTTCACGCCTCGTGGTGACGATTTCAGCTTCTTTGAGGCGGCTGAGATGTTGGGAGAGGGCGGAAGGGCTCATCCCTAAACAAGCGGCAAGGTCACCCACAGCCATTTCTCCCTCGCCAAGATGGCATAAAAGGGCAAGCCGATGGGGGTTGCTCAATAGTCGCATAAGATCGGATGCGGACTCTAGCGCCGCTTTATTCTTTCGTGCCAGAAGAGGATGGGTGCGCGTACTTGTTGTGAAAGGGGGCATGAACTTACTTTCTTTTTCTCTTGACTGATATTTTAGAAACAGCTAAAATTAGAAAAACATAAAATAACATAAGCGAAAGGGCCTGTCTATGAATTTTGATCGTTTTATGTTCGCTTTTGCGGGAAGTATGGTCCTCCTCTCTTTGGGGCTGGGCTATTTCGTTCATGAATACTGGTTTCTTTTGACGGCGTTTGTGGGCTTGAATATGATACAGGCTTCTGTGACGCGTTTCTGTCCGCTTGTTTTTCTTCTAAAAAAGATGGGTGTCAAAGAAGGGGTTCTCTTCAAGTAAACTTTTCTCAAGATTCAAGGTGCTTCTCATGCTTGTTCTCTCTGATTATGCGGCGCGTAAGCCTAAATTCTTCTTCTGGCTTTCGGGCCTTGTTAGCATGCTGTTTGTGCTTCTCGTGATGGCGGGAAGTTTGGCTCCGGCGACGTTCCCCTTCTTGCATCCTTTGAAGATTGATACGGACCCAGAGAATATGCTCAGCCCTCATGAGGAGGTCCGTGTTTTTCATAATGAAATGAAAAAAGAATTTGCGCTTTATGACATGATTGTTGTGGGGGCTGTGAATAAGAAAAATGAGAATGGTGTTTTTAATGTTGCATCTTTAAAAAACATTCATGAGTTGACGGATTATGCGAAGACCTTGCGTTGGGAAGAGGATGGAAAAAAACATGGTGTTATAAGTGTTGATCTTCTGGCTCCTTCAACGGTTGATAATATTGAGCAAGCAGGGCTCGGTACGGTGCGTTTTGAGTGGCTTATGAAACAACCGCCCAAGACAGAGGAAGAGGCGAGGGCGGTTGCGCAGAAAGCCAAGAAGATTCCTTTTCTGAAGGGGACTGTTCTTTCGGATGATGAGAAGGCCGTTATGCTTTATGTGCCTCTTCAGCAAAAGAGCGACTCGTATGATGTTGCGCAGAAGCTTCGTGAGAAAATCAAAACATTTGATAATGGGGATGAGTACTACATCACGGGGTTGCCGATTGCTCAAGATCAGTTCGGGGTTGAGATGTTCTGGCAAATGGCTGTTTCTGCGCCTCTTGCTATGGCCCTCATATTTGCGCTGATGTGGTATTTCTTCCGTCATTTGCGCTTGATTGTTGCGCCGATGATTGTGGCTTTAATGTCAGTCATTGTGACTATGGGACTTTTGGTTGTAACGGGAAATACGGTTCATATTATGAGCTCTATGATTCCTATTTTCATCATGCCGATTGCGGTGCTGGATGCGGTTCATATTTTGTCCGACTTTTTTGATCTTTACCCAAAAATAAAAGACCGCAAGAAAACGCTTGCCCATGTTATGGATGAGCTGGGTAGCCCTATGCTGTTTACAACACTGACAACTTGTGCTGGTTTTGGGTCGCTAGTTTTTACGCCTATTCCTCCTGTGCAAATCTTTGGCCTTTTTATTGCGCTCGGCGTTTTTGCGGCGTGGTTTTTGACCGTAACCCTCATTCCGGCTTACGTGATGTTGATGCCCGAAGAGTCTTTAAAAGGCTTTGGCATGACCGATCCTGAGGATAGTTCATTGGCTCGTTTCATGCATTGGGTGGGAGATATATCTTTCAGACGGGCGGGGTCTGTTTTGCTTGTGACTGTTCTGTTGGGTGGTAGTGCAGCTTATGGCATTTCAAAGATCGTTATTAACGATAATCCTGTCAAATGGTTCGAAAAAAATCACGAAATCCGCATTGCAGATAAAGCGTTGAATGAGCGTTTTGCGGGCACCTATATGGCGTATTTAGCCTTGGATGCAACCGATGAGGATGCGTTTAAACAACCGGAAATGCTGCGTTATATCGAATCTTTACAAGACTATCTTCTTACAACAGGATTGGTTGGTAAGAGTAATGCTTTGCCGGATGTTGTGAAAACAGTTTATCGGGAATTGCTGGAAGGAAACCCATCCTATTTTCGTATTCCTGATAGCGCAGCAGGGATTGCCCAGACGCTGATGACTTATGAATCTAGTCACAGGCCAAATGATTTATGGCATTTTGTAACACCGGATTATAAAAAGGCGACTCTTTGGATTCAGATGAAGAGCGGTGATAATAAGGATATGACCAACCTTGTAGCAATGGTCGATGGATTTATCAAAAACACGCCTCCGCCTGTTGAAATTAAACATAATTGGTTTGGGCTGACTTATATCAATGTTGTGTGGCAGGATAAGATGGTCAACGGTATGCTGGAATCTTTTGGAAGCAGTTTCGTGATTGTTCTGTTGATGATGGTCTTCCTGTTCCGTTCCGTTTTATGGGGTGCTTTGTCCATGATTCCTCTGACTGTGACGATTGGTGTGATTTATGGCGCTGTGGGGCTGATTGGCAAAGATTATGATATGCCGATAGCGGTTCTATCTGCTTTGAGTTTAGGTTTGGCGGTTGATTATGCGATCCACTTCTTAGCACGCAGCCGTGAGCTTTATGCGAAGTACGGTTCGTGGGAGAAAGCGATTCCGTCCGTTTTTGGTGAGCCGGGCCGTGCGATTTTCCGTAATGTGATTATTATTGGTGTTGGGTTTTTGCCTCTTTTGGCTGCGCCGCTCATCCCTTATAAGACGGTTGGGGCGTTTATTTCGGCTATCTTGCTTTTGGCGGGAGTTGCGTCTCTTTTCATTCTGCCTGCTCTTATTAAATATGGGGCGAAGTTCTTGTTTCCTAAAAATGGAGATCAATCATGAAACATCTTTTACTGACTTTGACTGTTCTGCTCTTTATTCCCTCTCATCTTTATGCGATGGCGGTTGCGGATATTGTCGCTAAGGCTAATCATGCGGCTTATTATAAAGGCAAGGATGGCCGCGCGAATGTCGAGATGGAAATCAGCGATGCGCAAGGGCGGACGAGAACGCGCTCTTTTACGATCTTACGCAAAGATATAGATGACGATAACGATGGTGCGCAACGGATGTATGTTTATTTTCATAAGCCAGCGGACGTTAATAAGACGGTTTTTATGGTTTGGAAGCATCTTGATGCCGATGATGATCGCTGGCTTTATCTGCCTGCGCTTGATCTTGTCAAACGGATTGCGGCGAGTGATGAGCGTACAAGTTTTGTTGGATCGAACTTCTTTTATGAGGATGTCTCAGGCCGTACGCCATCGGAAGATAATCATGAGCTTGTTGAAACAACGGACAGTTATTATGTTGTGAAAAGCACGCCTAAGAAACCGGAAAGCGTAGAATTTTCTTACTACAAAAACTGGATTCATAAAGATTCATTTCTTCCTGTGAAGACCGAATTCTACGATAAAAATGGCAAGGCCTATCGTCGTTATCAGGCGGTTAAGGTGCAAACCATTCAAGGTTATCCTACTGTGACGGCGTCAAAGATGGAGGATTTGGAAACGGAAAGCCGTACGCTCATGAGCTATAGCGATGTAAAATATGATGTTGGTTTGCCGGAAGATATTTTCACCGAACGTTATCTGCGGGCGGCTCCTCAAGAGTATCTGAAATAGGGTTCTTTACGATGCGGATTTTTCTTCTTGTTCTTTTGTTGTTGTCTTCCTCTGCTTTTGCCGAAGAGCCGGATTTGCCTTTGGGTCTTGGCGGCGATGAGATTGCTTTTGAAGAAACGGAAACAGATCAAGCAGGGTTACCTTTCGATGTAACGGGGTTTGTTGAAACGCGTTTGGGCGTTCGTGCGGGCGAGCCAAGAAATGAAAAGGATGTTTCTATTGGCGAAGGAAGGCTTCATCTGGAGGCTGTTTCGCGTGGACTTCCGATAACCTTTAATTTTTCTGGCGATGCTCTTTATGATCCTGTTTTTGATGATTACGACGTTGATCTTGAAAGCGGAAAGGGCTGGTTCGATTTGCGGGAGGCAAACGCGTTCTTGCGGGCTTCGTCAAATGCGGACCTAAAAATTGGGCGCCAGATTCTGACGTGGGGAACGGGTGATCTTCTCTTTATCAATGATATGTTTCCCAAAGATTGGAACAGCTTCTTCTTGGGCAGGGATGAGGCTTACCTGAAAGCGCCCTCTGATGCGCTGAAAACGGCCTTTTATAGTGACTTTATAAATCTTGATGTTGTCTATACGCCTCGCTTTGATGCGGATCGCTTTATTGATGGGCGGCATGTGTCTTATTATAATGGCAATTTGGGCTACGTTGCCGGGCGTGATAATCCTGTGATTGTTGATCAGCGTCAGGACTGGTTTAGTGAAGATGAAATCGCGTTGCGCTTTCACCGCATGATAGGGGCCTATGAAGCGGCTGCTTATCTCTATAGCGGTTATTGGAAAAGTCCTCATGGTCAACATGCGGGGGGAGATTATATTTTTCCTGCGCTATCTGTTTATGGGGCATCTATGCGGGGACCTCTTGCGGGAGGTATTGTGAAAGCTGAAGCGGGCTATTATGACAGCCGCGATGATCGTGCGGGCACGAATGCGCTGATTGATAATAGCGAATGGCGCGGTCTTGTGGGCTATGAGCGTGAGGTAGCGCCTGAACTTACCGCTGCGGCGCAGTATTATTTGGAAGCGATGCAGGATTATGGTACGTACAAAACCAATCTTCCTGCGGGCAGTAAGGTCCGAGATGAATATCGCCATGTTATCACGACGCGTCTTACTAAACTTTTGATGAATCAAAACATGACGCTTTCGCTTTTTAATTTCTATAGCCCCAGTGATAGGGACGGGTACTTGCGCGCAAGCACGAGCTATAAAGTGAATGATCACTTGACGCTTAGTCTGGGCGGAAACTGGTTCTATGGAGCTGAAAGACACACTTTCTTTGGCCAATTCCAAGAGAACAGCAACGTTTATGCATCTGCGCGCTGGGGGTTCTAGGCGACTTCTTCTCGCGCATTGATGAGCTCTTCGACAAGCGCGGGCAGAGTTTCTCCTGCGGGGCCTGTTCGTTTTTCGGCAAAGGAGGGTGAGCGTTGCGTATCGGCAAGATTAACTTCAATTGTATGAGCGCCCGCACGTGACGCCAAATCTACAAAACCGGCTGCCGGATAGATAAACCCTGATGTGCCTACCGCAATAAAAAGATCACATCTTGCAAGTGCGGCATAGATGGTTTCCATGTGATAGGGCATCTCGTGAAACAGGACGATGTCGGGGCGGAGCGTGCCAGCTCTGCCGCATACAGGGCAGGGTGTCGTTTCTGTTACGTCGTCATGAAAGCGAGCGCGCTCGCCACAGGAATCACAAAGTACGCTATGAAGCTCACCATGCATGGGAAGGCAGTTCTGACTGCCCGCTATGTTGTGCAGGGGATCGACATTTTGGGTTACGAGGAGAAAATTTCCTCCATAAGCTTTCTCAAGCTGAACGAGTGCTTCGTGAGCGGGGTTGGGGGATACATCTTTGACAAAACGGCGCAGTTCATTAAAGAACGCGTTTACGCCCCAGAAATCACGATAAAGCGCTTCATGCGTAGCGACATCTTCAATGCGCCGTCCATGCCATAATCCATCGGGGCCTCTGAAAACAGGTACGCCGCTTTCTGCGGAAATGCCCGCGCCTGTTAACACAACAATGTTTCTATAAATTTTGTGCATAAGTTCCGAGTCCAAACACTATATCGTATGTAGCTTCCCAATCTATTATGAAGAAAGTTTAATTATCTTCAAGGTAAAGCTGTCCCTTTTCTGAAAGAAAATCTTCGTGAGAAAAACACCTCAAAAATTTCATATTATGACGAAAATCGGTGTGCTTGGCGCGCTGTGTCTTCTTATTATGGCTATGGTCATCACTATCAGTCTTATGCAGCTTCATGGGTCTATGATAGATGAGCGTCGTATGGCTGTTCGTCATACGGTCGAAGAAGGAATAAGCGTGGCTGATTATTTCTATCAGGCATCTAAAGAAGGCCGCATGAGTGAGGGAGAGGCACAAGAAAAAGCAAAAGATGTTATCAGGCATATAAGACATGCGGATAATGGTTACCTCTTTATGATTGATGTGAAGGGAATTGTTGGGATACATCCTATGCGCCCTTATCTGGAAGGGAAATACTATCAGGATATTACGGATATAGCGTGGACGTTTACAAAAGAGCTCTTCGCCGCTGGTGCTTCTGGAGGAAACTATGTCAATTATTATTATCCAAAACCGAATTCTGGGGATAAGCTTTATTCAAAAATAACTTATGCAAATTCATTTAAACCATGGGGCTGGATTATTGGGTCTGGCCTCTATACAGACGACATAGATCAAGCTTTTGTTGAGGCTCTTAAGAACTGGGCGTTTATAAGCGTGGGGCCTATTCTTTTACTTGTTCTTCTTTTCTTTTATATGCGTCGAACCGTAGCGCAGCCTGTTGCGGAACTTGCAGCGGCCAAGGAGAAGGCTGAAGAGGCGTCTCGTGCCAAAAGCGATTTTCTTGCGAATATGAGCCACGAAATAAGAACACCGATGAATGCGGTTTTGGGGATGTCCCAATTATTATTAGATACAAAGCTTGAGCAAGAACAGAAATCATGGGCGGAAATCATCTATCATTCTGGCGAGGGTTTGTTAGAACTTATCAATGATATTCTCGATTTCACCAAAATAGAGGCGGGTCAACTTCATCTAGAGCGTATAGATTTTAACATATGCAATATGGTCTCTGAAGTTTGTGACATTATGTCGATTAAAGCGTCTGAGAAAGATATGGAGGTCCTAGCGGCTATTGCACCGGAAGTGCCACACTATGTTGCGGGGGATCCAGGACGCTTTAAGCAGATTTTGTTTAATCTTGTTGGGAATGCAATCAAATTTACCTTGCGTGGGCATGTTCTTATTCGCATCGATAAACTTGATGAAACTGAAGAAGAAGTCGTTTTACGGCTTTCTATTGAGGATACAGGGATTGGTATTCCTGAAGATAAACTCGACTATATTTTTGATAAATTTTCGCAGGCCGAGGAAACAACGACCCGTCGTTTCGGGGGGACTGGGCTGGGCTTGGCTATTACGAAACGTCTTGTTGAAATGATGGGAGGCGAGATCAAGGTCACTAGTCAAGAAGGTAAGGGCTCTATCTTCTCTTGTGCGCTTCATTTCGGACATGGTCATGCAGTTAGCGACAGTCATGTTTTGGAGGATGTTCATATTCAAGGCAAGCGAGTGTTGATTGTTGATGATTATGCGCCAGCCAGCGCGATTATACGCTCTAATCTTGAGAATATGGGCCTTGTCGTTGAAGAGAGCCGTTCTATTGATGAAGGTCTAAAGAAGGTCAGAAGCGCGATAGATCAGAATAAATCTTACGACTTTTTGATTGTTGATTATAAGATTGGTAAAGACAATGGGCTGAGCTTTTGTCAGGATATGATGAACGATAAGAGCATAACGCCTAAGCCTTTCTTGGTTATGCTGACGGCATTGAGCAAATTTACTTCGCTTGAGCGGATTGCTGCTCATGGCATATCGGGATTTCTGACGAAGCCCTTTTTTCCAGATCAGATGGAGGCGGTTCTTAAGATCATATGGCATGGGGCAGAGATAGGGGCCAAACTTCCCGTGGTCACGCGCCACTCTGTTACGCGGATGATGTGTCAGGAAGGAGCGGGCGAGATTGATCCTGAAGGAGGTATGTTTGATGGCTTGTCTATCCTTGTTGTTGAAGATATGCCCGTCAACAGACTTTTGATGACAAGGATTTTAGATAAATTGGGGTGCAGTATTGATACGGCCTCTGATGGTGTTGAGGCTGTTTTGATGGCTTCAGAAATTGACTATGACATCATTTTCATGGATTGTCAGATGCCTGAGATGGATGGTTATACGGCAACGCAAAAGATAAGGGAGCATGAGCAGACGCTTTCCCGTCACACTACGATCATAGCGCTTACGGCGGATGCTATGACTGGAGATAAAGAGAGATGCTTGGCTTGCGGTATGGACGACCATATAGGCAAGCCTTTTAAGCAGGATGAAATTCGCAGCAAAATTATCAAGTGGCAAAAGGGCGAGTAGGGATGTTTGACGCCCCCCCCTATACCCTTGGTTAAGTAAGTTCGTTTTGCGGAATGCGGAAGGAAATGCCATCTGAAGGGGGGCGTTGAACTTCAAAACTCGTGAATTCTGTCTTTTTGTCTGTGCCGTTGTTCCAACAAATGGTGCTTTTCCATACAGCTCTGCCCTGTTCTGCAACAGTTACAGTTTCCATTTGCTTAGGGGCGTCGGGAAGCGAGCGCTCGACGGTTATTGTCGTTGGCGCATTAACGTGGATCCACGTTGTGCGGCCAGTAGTGGTTCTTACTTCTGAGCCTTGCGTAAGGGCTTGCTGAACGTATTTAAAATGGGAGCTTTTGCCTGAAGCTACGCTTCTTTTTTTTACGCTGTCGGCGATGAAGGTAATAAACTTATCAAACATTTCTTTGTCTCCTAATATTCCCCACTACATCTGAGCCTAAGGTTTTGGTGCGTGGAGTTTTTTGCATGGTACTTGGCATGAAACCGTTTTAACAGGTGTGCTTTGTACTTGAAAATCTGTGAAGTCGTGTTCTTTGCTTGTTCCTTTTGGCCAACGAAGAGTACTTTTCCAGACGATCTCTCCATCTCTTCTAACAACGATTGTTTCCGTTTGTTGTTGTTGAGAGGAGGGAGATTGGCTTAATTTTATTATTGTTGTGCCTTCAGTGTAAACCCATTCACTTGCTCTAAAAGGGGAAAGGAATTTTTTCTTTTTTTTGCCTTTTGTTATGGCCTTTTGGACATATCCGAAATGAGTTTCTTTAGAAAAATCTACCGCTTTTTTTGCTGCGTTGGTTGCTAGGGTAGTAAGGAAATTCCTAAACATATCTATCTCCAATAGAAATAATAGAAATATACTAAGTCAAAACATCTGCTCGAATAATACCTTCTAAGCGATTAAAAAACAATTACTTTCAATATTATAGGACAATGTGTTAGGCTTTTCAGAGAGTTGCTGTTCCTTAGTCTTTATCTATTTCTCAAATCTTCTCTGACACTCAATGGCTTTTTGAATGCACTCTTTAGGATCAAATCCCAAATCATCGCACCAGCGAATTGTTGAAAATATGATGTTGCCTAATTCCTTTTGCAGCTCATCTTCCGTGTGAAGCGAGGAATCCTTTTTTGCATTTCGTTCATAGCGGCATATATCGCCAAAAACTTTGCCTAGCCGGATGATGATTTCGGGTAGGGTGGATGTCTCGTTTCCCCAGATAGAGCGACCTTCTTGAAGGAGGTTTTGTATGTTCATGATCAATAGTCTCTTTCTTTCAATGAGTTTCAAGCCTACCAAAAGGTGTGATGGAGAGAAAGATTAATATGGTTAATGTTGCTTTCTAAGTATCAGATTCTGAACAGGCTCTAAGATTCTGAACAGGCTCGAACACGCAACTATTGTTACGAAATTTGACGCGTAATATGCGGTAACAGGGTTTGAGTCTCTAACCTCTTGTCAAAAAAGGTCGAATCCGTCACATTCCCTAATGGATAGAGTATTAGGAAAGAAAGAAACAGGAAGATGCCCTGAATCCTAAATGCTGAATCCTGAATCCTTATTTCTGTCCTCTGACTCAGAAGGAGCTTTGCTTATGTGCGGTATTGTTGGAATTCTTGGAAATCGTCCTGTTACAGACCTTATTCTTGATGGGCTGAAGCGTCTTGAATATAGGGGATATGACAGCGCAGGCATTTCAACTGTTCAAGAAGGCAAAATCGAAACGCGTCGTGCGGTAGGGAAGTTGCACGCGCTGGCTTGCCGATTAGAGACAGAGCCTTTGTCGGGCCATCTTGGCATAGGGCATACTCGCTGGGCAACGCATGGCAAGCCTACGGAAGAAAATGCGCATCCTCATGCTTCGAGCAAAGTTGCCGTAGTGCATAATGGTATTATCGAAAATTATCGAGAGCTGCGTGCTGAGCTCATCGAAAAGGGCCACGTCTTCAAGTCTGAGACAGATACAGAAGTTATTGCGCATTTGATTACTGATTATATGAATAAGGGGCTATCGCCTCAGGAGGCAACCTCGGCTTCTCTGAAACGATTCCATGGGGCTTTTGCCGTAGCGATTATTTTTGCTGGGTACGATAATCTATTAATCGGCGCGCGGTGTGGTTCGCCTCTTGCGCTGGGTTATGGCGATGAAGAAATGTACCTTGGCTCGGACGCGCTTGCGTTGGCGCCGTTGACAAACAAGATTACTTACTTGGATGAAGGCGACTGGGTCGAGCTGACCCTTGGAAAAGCCGTCATTCATGATGCTCATGATCTTGTTGTAGAGCGTAAAATACATCAAACAGCGCTGTCTGGAGCCATGATTGGAAAGGGCGAGTACCGCCACTTTATGCTTAAAGAGATTTTTGAGCAGCCAGCCGTTATTGGCGACACCATCAAAGCGTTGATGGGGGAAGGTGCTGTGCCGACTCTACCTTCATTGCCCTATAACTGGAAAGAGATTCCTAAACTCACAATCGTAGCGTGTGGAACTGCATCCTATGCGGGAATGGTCGGAAAGTACTGGTTCGAGCAACTGGCTGGCCTTTCTGTTGAACTTGATATTGCGTCCGAATATCGTTACCGCCACGCACCTTTGCAAAAGGATGGTGTGCTGATTGTTATCTCGCAATCGGGAGAAACAGCCGATACCTTAGCGGTCGTGAAATATGCCAAGGCGCATGGCCAAAAGGTTTTGGGTATTCTAAACGTGCCGCAAAGCTCGATCGCGCGTGAGGCCGATGCCATGCTGCAAACGCTTGCGGGGCCAGAGATCAGCGTGGCCTCAACCAAGGCCTTCACAACGCAGCTGGCTGTGTTGTTGACGATGGCTGTTGATGCTGGACTGGCGCGGGGAACGCTTGATAAGGGACGGGCGGTAGAGATTATGCAAAGCCTCCGCGAAGTTCCGGCTAAGATCAACGATGTTTTACGTAATGACCATCAGTTCCAAGAGCTTGCCCAGAATATGGAGGATGCTGCCAACGCGCTTTATCTGGGACGTGGGCGGATGTTCCCTATGGCTTTAGAAGGAGCGCTGAAGCTGAAAGAGATTTCTTATATTCATGCCGAAGGTTATCCTGCGGGCGAGTTAAAACATGGGCCGATTGCGCTGATTGACGAAACGATGCCTGTGATTGTGTTGGCGCCGTTTGATGATCTTTTTGAAAAGACGGTTTCCAATGTGCAAGAGGTTATGGCGCGAGGTGGCCGTGTGATTTTATTCACGGACAAAGAGGGCCTAGCAGCCACGGACATCAAGCCGTTTTGGAAGATGGTGTTGCCGAGCGTTGATCCTGTTGTGCAGCCGATTTTGTACGCGGTTCCTGTGCAGCTTTTGGCGTATTACACGGCGCTTGCCAAGGGGACAGATGTTGATCAGCCGCGCAATCTGGCTAAGAGTGTGACTGTGGAATAAGTGACGGAGGCTTTATTTTCATCCAAAGGTTAGACGAGGTCTTTCTTCTTTCTTGTTTATCTTGTTATAGGCCTTAAATCCGTTTATGAGGACTTCTCGTACGGAGGCGTTCTTGCCGCGTACACCAATTTTTAAGTCGTTTGTGGCAAGGACGAGGTCCCGTTTAAGCCATTTATTTTCTTGCTGTGCTTCCGCGGAAGGTTTTTTTTGAACAAGCTGTGCGGCGGTAAGGTTGAAATGAATATGGTTTTCCCTTAAAATGACGGGAATAAGGAAACGTGTTCTATCGTTGCCGTAATGAATTGTGACGATGCAGCCACTGGGCGTTTTGTCTTGTGGTGCATCGTAAATGTCTTCGTCAATAGAAAAACCGACATCATCTTGAGACATGTTTCTTCCTTCATAAATTAATCAACAGTTATTTCTGTATTCAAGATATGTAATAATGTAAATAACTTTCGTTCAATTAACCATAAAAACATATCAAATCCTTGCCAGCTTCGTTCCTGCGGCGGCGCGTTCTTCAAGAACTTCGGGGCGGAAGGCAAAAAGGCGGGCAGGGCGGCCTTTCAGGTTTTGGCTTTGGCTGCCTGTTTCTTCAACTAATCCTTGGCCCATAATGAGCCGTCTGAAATTCTGTTTGTGGATTTTAAGGCCCGCGAGAGCTTCAACAGTTTCCTGTAATTCACTTAACGTAAAATGGGTGGGCAGAAGCTCAAACACCACGGGACGGTATTTGATTTTAGCGCGTAAGCGCGCCATAGCTGTCGCCAAAATGCGGCGGTGATCGTGCTTCATGGGGTTACCAAGCGTGAGCGTGGCTTTTTTTTGTTGCCGCGATTCTTCGACGAGGCCTGCCTCCCACAACATCTCGTAACGAGGGAGGACAAGCTCATCATTCCATTGGCGCAAGTTCTTCGGGAAATTAATAGCGATGCGCGATGCGCGCATGCGTTTTGTCGTTGCATCTGGGGCCTCTTTCTTCCACGCAGCCAACGCCTGTTGAATTTGTTTTAAAATAGATTCTGGAGCGTCATCTCTGTGATCTTCCCATGGGAAAAAGCTGTACCAATCCTCGGCATTCTCTTTATCTGTTTCTGATCCCTCTAAGGCTAGATAGCCGATAGAAATCACACGTTTTCCGCCAGAGGTGCGGTCTTTGTCGGCGAAGGTATAAAGTTGTTCGACATAGCCGATGTCGATGCCGATTTGCGTTTTTACCCATGCGCGTAAGGCTTGCTCTAGCGTGTGGTGCTTGATTTGAAGGGGACCGGAAGGAAGGGTGGGACCAGAACTGATTCGAACCTGTGGTTGGCCTTGGTGAATGCCGACAATGACAGCGCTGAGCTCCAAAATGATGTTTTGTGCGGTCATTTTATCGTGTGCTCTCTTTGAAAGATCAATAAGTTGGGGGCCCTTGTAATTATGCTCTGAATGAATATAATTAGGGGTACGCCGTGGGGCGATCTTTTTTGGTCCTATTAATGCTCAAAAGGAGCATAATTTATATGTCTCTTTCTGTCAATGATGCTCTTGAGGCTTTGTCTGATCTCTATGAGCCTGTTCGTCATGTCATCCCGTCAGAGGAATGGGCGAAGTTTGCGCCCGATATCTTGGCGATTCAGAAGCTCAAAAAAGACAAGAACGCTGTCATTTTAGCGCATAATTATATGACTCCGGAAATCTTTCATGGTGTTGCGGATATTGTGGGCGATTCTTTGGCTCTTGCCAGAGAGGCGGCTAAACTTGATGCAGATATGATCATCATGGCGGGCGTTCATTTTATGGCCGAGACAGCCAAGCTTTTGAATCCGAAGATGACGGTTTTAATTCCCGATCCGGCGGCGGGTTGTTCTTTGGCTGAAGCGATTACGCCTGAGGATGTAAGGGCGCTTCGTGCGCAATATCCGGGCGTGCCGATTGTGACTTATGTGAATACTTCTGCAGCTGTAAAGGCAGAATGCGATATTTGTTGCACGTCAGGGAACGCCAAGAAAATTGTTGAATCTTTGGGCGTTCCTGAAGTCATTATGGTGCCTGATCAGTATTTGGCGCAAAATGTGGCGGCAGAAACAGATGTTCGTATTATTATTTATCAAGGCTCGTGCGAAGTTCATGAGCGTTTTACCGCGCAAGAGGTCAAAGACTATAGAGCCAACCATAAAGGCTTGGCTGTGATTGCGCATCCTGAATGCCCTCCTGATATTGTGAAAGAGGCCAATTTTTCTGGATCAACCGTAGGTATGAGCGATTGGGTTGCGGCGCATAAGCCAAAATCTGTGTTGCTTTTGACGGAATGTTCAATGAGCGACAACGTGGCCATTCAACATCCAGATGTGCATTTTATTAAACCCCGTCATTTATGCCCGCACATGAAACGCATTACACTGAAAAACATTCGTGCCAGTTTAGAGAGCGGTATGCATGAGATTCATATTCCTGAATCGATACAGGCTCCTGCGCGTCAGGCTGTTGAACGTATGATCGAGGTGAGGTAATGGGCGGCCCCGCGATCATCATTGGCGCAGGTTTGGCGGGGCTGAGCGTGGCGCTGGCGGCAGCGCCGAAACCTGTTATTGTGTTGGGGCGCAAGCTAGAAGAAGCTTTAACGAGCAGCGCGTTGGCGCAAGGCGGTATTGCGGCGGCTGTGGGGGCTGATGATAGCCTTGACCTTCATGTGCAGGATACGCTTCAAGCTGGCGCGGGCCTTTGTGATGAAGCGGCGGTGCGGAGTATTATCAATGATGGACCGCATGCCATAGAGACTCTTTTATCATGGGGTATCCCTTTCGATAGAGATAATGCGGGTGCATTGGCTTGTGGTCTTGAAGGGGCGCATAGCCGCCGTCGTGTTGTGCATGCAGGGTGCGACTCGACGGGGGCGGCGATCATGGCGGTGCTTGTTAAGAAGATGAAAGCCACGCCATCAATTACGTTTTTTGATGATGCTGAGGCTAAAGAAATAAAAACAGAAGAGGGGCGTATAAGGGCTGTCGTTTTTACGCGGCAGGGGCGAAGCCATGAGATTGAAACGGATCAGGTGGTTGTTGCGACAGGAAGTGCTTGTGCTTTGTGGCGAGAATCAACGGTTCCTTCTTTATCATGGGGGCAGGGGCTTTTGCTGGCGGCGCGTGCAGGGGCGGTCTTGCGTGATTTAGAGTTTATCCAGTTTCATCCTACTGCGCTTCATGTTGGAAGATCGCCTATGCCTCTTTTAAGTGAGGCGCTTCGTGGTGAAGGGGCGATGCTTGTCACAGAAGAGGGCGAGCGTTTTGTCGATGAGCTTGCGCCGCGTGATGTTGTCGCACGCGCGATTTTCGCGCAGCAGCAAAAGGGACATAAAGTTTATCTTGATGTACGGAATATCAAGAATTTCCGTGAACGTTTTTCAACAATCAGCGAAATATGTTCACGTTTTGCGCTTGATCCGATGAAGGATCTGTTGCCGATCACGCCCGTTGCTCACTATCATATGGGCGGGATTGCAACCGATATGGATGGGAAGACGGTTGTTGAAGGGCTTTATGCGTGCGGAGAATGCGCCTCTACGGGACTTCAGGGAGCCAATCGTCTTGCGAGCAATTCTTTATTAGAAGCGGTCGTGATGGGCCTGCGGGTGGCGAAGAATTTAAAAGAAGCTGATGCCGATTTTTCTGTGCGTGCGTGCAATTCTTCTTTTACCCCTTCTGATGAAGCAGCTGATAAAGAGGTGCAAAACATTCTGGCTAATTATGCAGGGCTCGTTCGCGATGCCGAAGGATTGGCGCGGGCGGAAGTGTTGCTGGCTGCGTTAGCATCTGATTCTGATCGTGCTGTTTTAGCGCAAATGATTGTGCGTGCGGCGTTGAAACGTACTGAAAGTCGCGGCGGCCATTATCGCAGCGATTATCCAGATCCAGACCCTGCGCAGGTTGTTTCCTCTTGCATAGATATGCAGGATTTTCTTTTCTCTCCGCAAGAAGACGTGAAAAAACATGATGAAATTATCCGACATACAAATTGAGCCGTTTGTTCGCTCTGCACTTTTAGAAGATTTAGGCCGTGGTGGTGATATTACGAGTCAGGCATTAATTTTGGCCGATAAAAGATGGCATGCCGCTTTAGTCGCTCGTGAGGCTGGCGTTGTGGCGGGGCTTGATCTGGCGCGTCTTTCTTTCCAAGTGATGGATAAAGCCATTACATGGCAGCCTCTTCATGAAGATGGGGATAGGGTGCAGGCTGGTGATGAGCTGGCGGCGATAGAAGGCTTTGCTCACGCAATCCTTGGAGCAGAACGGACAGCACTTAATTTTCTTTCTCATCTAAGCGGTATTGCAAGTGCAACTCATAAATTGGTGGAGGCTGTACCGCCTTATAAAACAAAAATATGCTGCACACGAAAAACGACGCCATTGCTTCGTTCCTTAGAAAAATACGCGGTGCGTGTAGGTGGGGGCGTTAATCATCGTTTTGGTCTTGATGATGCGATTCTGATTAAGGACAATCACATTGCGGTTTGTGGCGGTGTGGTGGATGCTGTTAGATCCGCCCGCGCCTCCATCGGTCATATGACAAAGATTGAAGTTGAGGTGGATACATTAGATCAGCTTCAACTTTTGCTGGATCAAGAAATTGATGCCGTGTTGCTTGATAATATGACACCAGAAATGATGAAAGAAGCTGTAGCGATGGTAGATGGTCGTTTTGTTTTAGAAGCTTCGGGAAAAGTGTCCTTAGATAACATTGCAGCGATCGCGGCCACAGGCGTTGATATGATCTCTGTTGGATGGATAACCCACAGCGCACCGATACTGGATATAGGCCTTGATCCTCAACCTATAGCCGATCCAATATAAATTGATATTTCTACCTTGATCTTTTTCACCATGGCGTTGTTAAAGTTCTTGGCAATATGTCTATATGGCCTGCGAACTTTGCCTTGCCATGGCAAAAAATCTCGGCGGTATAAATGATCAATTTATATTGGATCGGCTATACGGCTTGAGGCCAATCCTTTTGATTTCCCACTCTAACTCAATACCCGTTTTTTCATGGACGCGGCGGCGGACCTCTTCGCCGAGATTCTCTAAATCTTCTGCCGTGGCGTTGCCTTCATTTATCATGAAATTGCAGTGCTTTTCGCTCATAACCGCGCCGCCTATGCGTAGGCCTCTGCATCCCGCTTCATCGATCAGTTTCCACGCGCTGTGTCCTTGAGGGTTCTTAAACGTAGAACCGCCAGTGTTCATGTCAATGGGCTGAGCTTCACTGCGTTTGGCTAAGTACTCTTTCATGCGTGCGTCGATTGCAGCTGGATCGTCCTTATGGCATTGGAATCGCGCTTCAAGAAAGCACATATCTTTGGGCATGTTTGAGTTGCGATAGGAAAGGTTCATCTCTTCCATCGTAAATCTTTTCAAATTGCCCTGCCGATCGACGGCCTCGATATCAATCAAGACGTTTTTAACTTCGCTGCCATTGGCTCCAGCATTCATGCGAAGGGCTCCGCCGATAGTGCCGGGAATGCCGCAGAGAAATTCGAGACCCGATAGGCCTGCATCCACAGCTCTGCGCGCCACATTCATGTCCAGAGCAGCTGATCCTGCGATCATTATTGTATCTTCATTATAACAGGATGCAAAACGAGGCCCGAGGCGAATGACGACTCCTTCAATCCCGCCATCGCGAATAAGAACATTCGAAGATGATCCCATGACCATGACAGGTATGTCTGCAGGACATCCTGCAAAAAAGGCGGCTAGATCTTCTTTATCATGCGGCTGGAACAGCACTTCTGCGGGACCGCCAACGCGCAGCCATGCGCCTTTGTGCAAAGGCGCATGAGGTGTTAAACGGCCTTTTACAGAAGGGAGTTTTTTAAGAAGCTCGTTTCCATTCATGCTTTTATCTCTTCGAGTTGTTTTGGTAGCGCATAAGCCCATTGCGAAACACTTCCCGCGCCAAGGCAGATGACGTAATCACCAGATGAAGCCAGCTCTTGGATAAGAGGTGCTAATGCGTCCGGTCCTTCCAGAGCATGGATGTTCCTCATGCCATGGGCATGTAGGCCAGCGACGAGTGCGTTTTTATCGGCGCCCTCTATGGGGTCTTCGCCAGCCGGATAGACATCTGCGACAATCACAATATCTGCATCATTGAAGCTTGTGCAAAAATCCTCGAACAAGCTATGGAGGCGTGAATAGCGGTGCGGTTGGAGGACGGCAATAGTTTTTTGACTAGGACCACGTGCTTGCAACGCCGCGCGCAACGTTGCTTTGATTTCCGTGGGGTGATGCGCATAATCGTCGATGATTGTGATGTCGTTCACTTGGCCTGTTTTTGTAAAGCGCCGTTTAACGCCCTCGAATGAGGCCAACCCTTCCCGTAATACTTTATCCTCAAAGCCGAGCTGCCAGCCTACAGCCAGTGCTGCGAGGCAGTTTTGAACATTGTGCAGGCCAATCAGTGGAAGGCGTATATTCTCGATAATTTTAGTTTTTTCTTGAGTTCGGGAAGAAAAATGAACGTCGAATGCCGCGCCGCTTGAGTCTGTCTTTAAATTAACGGCACGTACGTCTGCTTGTGCCGAAAGGCCATAAGTGATCACGCGGCGATCCTCGATCCGTGCGGCAAGAGCCTGAACTTCCGGATGGTCTATGCACAAAACGGCAAAACCATAAAAAGGAATTTGTTCAATGAAAGAGGTATAGGCGCGTTTGATTGAGTCAAAATCTTTGTAGTAATCAAGATGCTCAGCATCCATGTTGGTGACGATCGTGATTGTTGAGGGCAGTTTCATAAAGCTGCCATCTGATTCATCTGTCTCTACAACCATCCAATCACTGGAACCAAGCCGCGCATTCGTACCATAGGCATTGATGATGCCGCCATTGATAACCGTAGGGTCAAGACTGGCTGCGTCGAATAATGTTGCGACCATGGAGGTTGTCGTTGTTTTGCCGTGCGTGCCTCCAACGCCGATAGCACGTTTATTGCGCATCAACTCGCCCAGCATTTCCGCGCGGCGCACGATGGGCAGGAATTTAGCGCGTGCGGCAATAAGTTCGGGATTATTTTTTTTGATTGCTGAAGAAATCACAACAACGGCGGCGGCTCCTAGATTATCGGCGTTATGTCCTACAAAGACCTTCATACCTTTGTCGCGTAAACGTCTTACATTGCCGTTCTCGTTCAGGTCAGAGCCTTGAATCTGATAGCCATGCGCATGCATAATCTCAGCGATGCCGCTCATGCCGATGCCGCCAATACCAATAAAATGAATTAGTCCTACATTTTGAGGATCAAAAGAATTAGATAAAAAGGTCATCGTAACTCACGTGTTGAAAGGGCTAGTGTAAATTCTTTGCCGGATGAATCTGGATTTTCAGCCATACGGGATTTCGGTGTTTGAATATTGCTTGCTTCATAAAGACAGTCGGCTAGAGCATCCGTGGCGCTTGTTGTTCCCCATGCGCGTGCAGCGGCTGCAGCTTGGATGAGAGTCTTAGGCTGACTGAATAGGGCTTCGAGCCTTACCGCAAGCGCATCTGGCGTAAAGGCGTCTTCAGGAATAATCCATGCACCACCGGCTTGGGCGAGGGCGCGGGCATTTTCCGTTTGCTCGCCTGCATGGCCTCCTGCAAAGGGAACGAGAATTGCGGGGCGGCCTATGGCACCGAGCTCTGCCACGCTGCCGCCGCCAGAGCGACTAATAACGATGTGCGCGGTGCTCATGCGTGCGGGGACATCATGGAAAAAGGGAGACAATTCGGCTTCTATACCTGCGGCGGCAAAGGCTTCGCGGGCGGCTTCGATATCCTTAGCGCGGCATTGTTGTGTGACGATCAGACGCTCTTTCAGGCTTTGTGGCAAAAGCGCCAAGCCGCGCGGGATGGTGTGGCTGAAGACGCTTGCGCCTAAGGAGCCTCCCATGATGAAAAGACGGCATGGGCCTTTATCGTCTAAAATCGGATAGGGAACTTGCCGCATTGTGCTGAAGGCGGGGCGTACAGGATTGCCCGTTGGGACGATCTTGGCCTTAACTGCCGTGGGGACGTTGAGCACGCGGGGGAACGATGTTGCTAGAATCTTAGCCATTGGCAAAAGAGTTTTATTGGCGCGGCCCATGATGGCGTTTTGCTCATGAAGCACGATGGGGATTCCGATTTGTGCCGCAGCTACCAGAAGCGGTACGGAGGGATAGCCGCCAAAGCCCACGACAGCGGCAGGGCGATATTTATAAAGGAGCCATAAAGCCTGTATCACGCCAAAGCCCATTTTACCAACGCTGATGGCTTTTGTAACAAGACTGCGGCCCAAGGGACATGCGGTAAGCTTATGAACAGGAACGATAATATCTTCACTGAAGGCTGTGCCACGCCCATCGGTGACAAGAGCAACACGCGCACCTCGGCCCAAGAGCTCTCTGGTTAGGGCTTCAGCGGGAAAGACATGACCGCCTGTGCCGCCTGCGGCCAGCAGAAAGAGCGGTGATTTCAATGATTCGACAGGATCATAGGAAGAGGTCAACATGCCCCCTAATAGAGCTTTTTTTACGGTCCGCTGCAAGAGGGGAAGTTTGCCCTATAAAACCATTTTTATTTATTCTTCAATTCCTTTACTCTCTGCCTCCATGACGATCAATCTCGGACATTTGCTTGAAGGGCATATTTTTGCTTTCGTGCTCGCCTTTATGCGGCTGGGAACGGCTTTTATGATGTTTCCAGGCATCGGCGAGGCCTTTGTGCCTACCCGCACGCGGTTTCTCTTTGCCGGAGCCTTTACCTTTCTCGTAGCTCCTTTAATTGCGCCTTCTGTTCCTCCTGTACCGGCTCAGGTTTCGGATCTTGTTTGGCTCATGGCGCGCGAGGCTCTGATCGGCATTTTCTTTACCACTATTTTGCGAATGATTTTGGGCATTGTGGAGGTCGCGGGCACGATCGTTGCCATGGAAACGGGCTTGTCGAACGCGATGATCTTAAATCCGGCGCTGGCTAATCAAAGTGCGTTGACTGGGGCGATGCTTTCTATTGCAGCGATTGTCATTTTGTTTGCAACAGGGTTTGATCATTTTCTTCTTAAAACCTTAATGTCCACTTATGATCTGTTTCCGATCAATGAGACTTATATGATCGGTGGGGTGACGGAAGCTATCGTTTCCACAATGTCGAAAGCCTTTACAATCGGCGTTCAGCTGTCTTTCCCTTTTATTATTGTTGGGCTTTTGATGTATCTCGCCATGGGCGTGATACAGAAAATGATGCCACAGATCCAGCTTTTCCTTGTTATACTTCCGGTGCAAATCTGGGGCGGGTTCCTCCTTTTTGCGGCGTGTGTTGGGCTGATGCTTACCATATGGCTAGAGCAATATGATGAGCTTATTGGCGCTGTGTTTTTACAGTAACGAGGGCACGCTGTGGTAGAATCAGATCAGGACCAGAAAACTGAAGAGGCCTCTGACAAGCGTATTCGTGAGGCTCGCGACGAAGGGCAGCTTGCCGTCAGTCGTGAGATGTCAACATGGTTCATGTTTGTGGCGATCATGGCCCTTGTCGTATGGCTGGGTCCGGCGCTGGGTTCGAAAAGCGTCTTGGGCTTACGCATCTTTCTTGATCGTCCTGAGCAGCTTTCTCTTATGGATGGCGGCTTGCAGGATGTGTTGATCGGTGTGGCTGCTCAAGTGGCTTTGGCGGCAACGCTTGTATTTGGCTCTCTCTTTATCATGAGCATTATTGGCACCATGATTCAAACAGGATTTTATATGAATCCTGCGCGGATTAAAGTTGATGCCGACAAAGTTTTTGGTCTTCAGGGAATGAAGCGAGTTTTCTCGACGGAGGCCCTTGTAGAGCTGCTTAAAAGCTTTATAAAAATGGTTGTAATGGGGTATTTAGCGTATCGCGTGTTGCGGCCTATTTATGAGGATGTTCCCTTATCAATCAATCATGAGCTGCCGGATATGCTGCATTATTTGCATGATAAGGCTATTCGTCTGATCGCAACGCTGATGGTTCTGATCACGCTTATTGCAGTCGTTGACTGGGTTTATGTGCGTTATAAATATTTCAAGAACCTGCGTATGACCAAGCAAGAGGTTAAAGAAGAATACAAACAAATGGAGGGCGATCCCTTTGTGAAAGGGCGCTTGCGGCGCATTCGGATGGAGCGGGCGCGGCGGCGTATGATGGCGGCTGTACCGGAATCGAGCGTCGTTATTACCAACCCAACGCACTATGCCGTTGCGCTGAAATATGAGCCGAGTGAAATGATGGCACCGGTGGTTGTGGCAAAGGGACCAGACCTGATCGCTTTGCGGATTCGTAACGTGGCAGAGGCTCATGATGTGCCTGTGGTTAGTAACCCGCCTTTGGCGCGCGCACTTTTCGATACGGCAGAAATTGATCAGCCTATTAATCCTGAGCATTACCGAGCGGTAGCTGAGGTGATCTCGTATGTTTACAAGTTAAAAGGGAAAAAGAAGTGAGTAACTTAAAATTGATATTGGCCTCGGCTTCGCCGCGGCGCTTGGATTTATTAAAAAACATTGGTGTTGTTCCTGATAAAATTGTGCCAGCGGATATTGATGAAACGCCCCATAAGGGCGAGCTCCCTAAGGAGCTGGCTTTGCGGTTAGCCTTAGAAAAAGGTTCTGTGATCGCGCAACAAAATCAAGACGCTCTTGTTTTGGCGGCGGATACGGTTGTTGCTGTGGGACGGCGTGTTTTACCAAAAGCTGAAAGTGATGAAGATGAACGTTGTTTTTTAAAAATCTTATCGGGACGGCGGCACCATGTTTTGACCGGTGTTGCACTTTATGGACCTGACAGAACAGTTAGGACGCGGCTTTGTGATAGTGTTGTTACGTTTAAGCGTTTAAGTGACGATGAGATAGCGCGCTATGTTGATTTAAAGGAAGGTCTGGGGAAAGCTGGTGGTTATGCCATCCAAGGATATGGGGCGTGTTTTATAAGGTTTATCGCCGGATCTTACTCGAACATTGTGGGGCTGCCGCTCTATGAGACAAACCAGTTATTGTCTTCTTGGCAAAGAAATTGAGAGCAAAAATACGGAAGGTCTCTAATGAAACTGACATGCGATTATGATGAAGGTATTTGTCGGGCAGCTATTTGGCAGCGCGGGAGGATGACAGACCTTTATGTGGACTCGGTTCTGTCTCCTGATCTTGCTGGAGCCATTGTGCGGGGGCGTGTGGGACGCATTATCTCAGGCGGCAAGGCGGCATGGTGTGATATAGGGTGTGTGGACAACGTTTATATAGAAAGCAAAGCGCCTTTGAAATCTGGCGAGATCAAACGATTGCGTGTTGATGCAAGTTTTTCTGGAAAGAAAGCACCACGTGCTATGGTTCTGGGGGAGGATGAGGGGCCTGTTGGGATTTTAGAAGCGCCGCTTCGACCATGGCAGCGTGCTCTAGAGGATCATAAGGGAAAAAGGATCGAATGTTCTTTTACATCTCAGGATGATTATGATTTATGTGCCGCGCAATATGCTGCAGAAAAACATATATCCTTCGTGCCGTTGGTCAGTAACATAGACGAGATGACCACGCGTATTGATGAGCTGAAAGATTCGCATGTTCCATTGAGCGGTGGCGGAGAAATTGTTATTGAACAAACGGAAAGTTTGGTAGCCATAGATGTCAACGCACCTCAAGCGCGGAATTTTTTGGCGGTGAATTTAGCGGCTATGCATGAAATAGCGCGGCATCTGCGGTTGCGTAATCTGGGCGGGATTATTGTGATTGATGCGTTGAAAATGAGCGCGCGTGCTGATAAAGGGCAGGTATTAGCTGCCTTAAAGCGGGCTTGTGCGGATGATCCGGCAGGGGCAACTGTGTTTGATATTACAAAACTAGGCCTCATTGAGATGACAAGAACGCGTCGTGGGCGTTCCTTGATGGAAGTATTATAGAATGGACAAGACATGTGTTGTTTGCGGTAAACCGCAGGATGAAAAATACAAACCTTTTTGCAGTGCTCGCTGTGCTCAGATTGATTTGGGTAAGTGGCTCGGAGAGCGCTATGTCGTACAGGATCAGACAACAGACGATGGAGAGCAGACAATAGAGGATAATGGAGAGTAAATAGCAGACATAGGCTATAGAAAATGGGAGATATCCTTTTCTATTCTCCTTGCCGCCCTTCAAAATTCAAAAGAATGTTTGGAGCTTCCAATACCGTTCGGTTTCTCCCCGTCTCGTCATTCCGGCCCATCTGAGCGTAGCGAAAGATGTGAGCCGACCAAATGCGAGATTAACGAGCATTTGGCGCGAGACGGGGCAAAGCCCCGCGAGGGCCGTCGGTCCAAAAATACGAGGAATCGAGTGTTTTTGCAAATCCATCTCCTCATGCTGCGTTTATGAAGTCTCATTGCTATTTGAGGAGATGGATGCCGGATCATCACTCACCTGCCTACTCGCTGACGGCATTGTCAGTCAAATTGAAAAAACGATGTTTCTTTCAGCGAGTGGCAGGTTCGTTTGTCCGGCATGACGACTGGTGGCGTGGCGGGTTACAAAAAATTGAAGGATGGCAAGCTATTTCCCCCTACGTTTATTGTTAACTATAAGTTTTTCTTTTACTTCATCTATTCATGCGCTAGGTCTTTGTGCTAGGTTTTTTTTTTGAAAAGGAGATAAAGCATGGCTGATTTAAATACGATAGAAAACAGGTTTGATGTACGTGGGTTTTTGATAAAAGTTGAAACTCTTCAAGAGGAACGGGGACTCCTTCAACTTTTTGATTCTGTTAAACAGGAGCTGACGAGCGATCCCACAAAGGTTGACCGTGCTGCCGTTAGTGCTTTTATGACTACTGCATGGAGTATCAGAAAAGATCAAGGGACTGTTTGTTCGACATGTTTGTCGTTGATTGCAACTTTGGATGAAGAAGAAGTGACGCAAATTACCCTTGCTGAGAAAGATAAACCAAAGAAGCCTTTCTCCTTCAATCTTTTCAAGCGTAGGCGAAATCCCTTTTCTTTGACTCCTATAGTTCTTGGCGGCATTTTCGATGTAGCTTTAAATCATGAGGTTTCGGAAGACATACGGGTGCAAGCAGCGCGTGTGGCGGCAGAATGTTTAGGCCGTCATCCTGAATATAACCGTGAGCTTGCGGCAGACCTTCTGGCTACGTTTGAGAGTCCAAGCGCAAAAGTAAGAGATGCTGTGGCTGATAGTTGGCTGGCAATGAAAGAAAATGATCCTTCTTCTGCGTGTCGTGCGCATGTGGTTGTGGCGCAGCGTATTCTTTCGGATAATCCGAAGCCATTTTTTAGGAAACCAGAGATAGGACCGGCGTAAAATGATCTTCTTCCCATGATGGGAAGGGTAAAGAGGCTTTTGAAAAAAAGGAATTGATAAGGGGTATTTGGAAACAAGATGGAATGCTTGACGCCGTTGGATTTGTGGAAAGAGTTAGCGATCTTAGGAATATGAGGGATTCTCTTAATCTTATGGATAATCTTGCTTATAGAATTGACTATCATACGGAGGAATTTGACACCAGCTCTGTGCACGCTTTTAGGGATGCGGCTTGTGCGGTTGCTCGGCAAAAACCAAATTCTTTGGAGCTTCAATGTTGGAATTTGATTGATGAGTTGGATGGACGAGAGGTTCGTTTGGCTGAAGAAGGTATGGGAAAAGAAAGATTTTCGGTTGGTTCTGATGAGGTTATCTCTCTTCTTCAAATATCGACAGATTATTCTCTGGATTTCATTGATCCAGATCGACCGATAGAAGTTGCGTGTGCCTGTATTGCTCGTCACCCTGATTATATTCCACAAGTGGCATCTGCAGTTAGAGAAAATGCCCAGCAGATACCTGAGGGAAGCACAGAACTTCTCATGCAGCGCGTGTGTTGTGGGCTGCGGAAACAAAATGGTGCTGGTTCTAAAGCGTTTTGGATTAGGCCTTTAGGAGTGTCTTCTCTTCCTGTTCTGAAATGTTAACTAGAGGCAGATAGGCTCTTTATTTTCCGTTTCTTACGGCAGCACGCTCTCGCGGCCATCTCCAGAGATCGGCATCGTAAAACGGTCTTTGGCCGCGCGGAGGGCTCCAAAAATAGCGGCTGGGTTTGCATCGCTTGGGATGTTGACTTGCTCGAGTGTTTTTTGGAATTCCGGATCATCGACGCGCAAGAACGGGTTGATTTTTTTCTCTTGTCCTAAAAGGCTGGGGAGGGTGGCTTCCCCTTTCTTTCGTGCGAACAGAACTTCTTTAGCGCGCGTGTGAAGCTCTGGATTCTGGGGGTCCAGCTTGACGGCAAAGGGAAGATTTCTTTCCGTATATTCATGTCCGGCATAAAGCCTTGTCTCATCCGGCAGCGCTCTTAACTTAGTTAAAGATGCCCACATTTCAGCGGCATTGCCTTCAAAGAGTCGCCCACAGCCGAGCGAGAACAACGTATCGCCTGCGAAAAGAGCCTGAATCGAAGGGAAGTAAAAGGATATACTGCCTGAGGTGTGTCCTGGGGTTTCAATGACTTGACCGCGCAGGTCTGAAAAAGTAATTGTTTCGCCATCATCCACGCCGCGTGAAAGGCCATCAATCTTATGTTCTTCCTTGGCGGGACCAATAACGGGCGCTCCATACTCGGCCTGAAGCTTCACGTTGCCGCCCGTATGATCCGGGTGGTGGTGGGTATTCAGGATAAGGGCTAGATGGAGGTCCCTTTTTTGGAGCTC
>JBFXDW010000012.1:0-26394 GCA_050180745.1 Bdellovibrionales bacterium
GGGCATAACTGAAAGAGCCAGATTACTGGGGGTGCCGCCAAACATATCAGAGAGGAGAACAACCCCATCACCTGTATTGACCTCTTTGATCGAAGAAAGGATCATCTTGCGACATTCATCCATATCGTCATCGGGAGCGATAGAGATGGCGCGGGTTTGCTTTTGTGGGCCTACGATTTGATCAAGCGCGGTAAGCATCTCCCGACCGATAGCTCCATGAGATACGAGCACGATTCCAAACATGGCGTTTTCCTTCTTTCCTCAATCAGGTACGATCTACATCGCGGTGTGCTAAGCCTACTACATATCCGGCCAGTGCCAAAATGTTTGTTATCTCTTCCGCTATCATAACAGAGCGGTGCCGTCCTCCACTGCAGCCTATCGCAATGGTCAGATAGCTTTTTCCCTCCTGCTGATAGCGGGACAAAAGAGGGAGAATAAGGGCCTCAAGATTGTCCATAAACAACTGATAAGATTCATCTTTCTTTATAAAAGTGGCAATTTTAGGATCTTGTCCTGTTAAGGGCCGTAAAGAAAGATCCCAGTGCGGATTGCGTAAAAAGCGGACATCGAACACAAGATCTGCCTCACGGGGGAGGCCTCGTTGATAGGAAAAGGAGGTGATGAATATGGATAAGCCTGATTCTGTGTCTATTCTATAATGCTCGCCGATCAAGCGGCGCAGATCATGAATGGACAGGGCAGAGGTATCAATGACATGATCCGATCTGTCTCTCACCCGCCAGAGCATTTCCCGTTCGCGCTGCACACCATCCGTGACAGGGCGGTCAAATGCCAGAGGATGCCGTCGCCGCGTGCCTGTAAACCGTTGCTGAAGAGTCTCGTCGGAGCAGTCCAAGAAAAGAAGTTTGGCATCCCACAAAGGGGAGGTTTCATAGGATCCATAGAGCGCCAGCAACGTCTCGACAGAGAAATTAGCGTTGCGCGTGTCAATGGCAATTGCAAGGGCTCGTGCGTCTTCTGCAACTTCGATGAGTTTTTCAACCATAGACAATCTCAGATTATCTACGGCCTCATAGCCCATATCTTCAAAGGCCTTGAGCGTCGATTGCAGCCCTGCACCCGACATGCCGGTTACAAAAATGAGGGGGCGTTTTGTGGGAGAAGAGGAGGTTTCAGACATTCGTTTCCAAAGGGTATTTAAGAAGGCTATGGATGATTGCGGGCGCACAAGCGCGCTGTCCCCACAGTTTATAGGCTGGCAGCTTACAATCAAGGAAGGAATGTGTTTGAGGTGAAGGTAAGCGTTCTAAAGAAGAAGGGTCTGTGACAAGCTCAACATAAAAACGAACAGGCACTTTTGCTATAAATGGCAGGCGCATAATGCCTATGCCGCGAACCTCAAGAAGACCTGCGCCCTGTGGTAAAGGAGAGGCAATAAGGCCGTCATTTGAGGATTCAAGGACAACCTGATCATCTGCAATCAGTGTTGCGCCTTCATCTATTAAACGTAGGGCTAAGCTTGATTTGCCTACACTAGATGGCCCAGCGATTAAAATGCCCTGATCCTGAATCGCAACGGCGCTGGCATGAATGAGCATCTATTATCCCATAAAGTTGAAATGGAGGCCTTGAATCCCATCAGCTATGATTTGGACAGCGCGTGCGGCCAAGAGAAGCCCCATAATTCGTGTGACGAGATTAACACCGCCGCTGCCCAGCACCATGCGGATACGCCGTGCGGCACGAAATGATAGCCATGTCAGCACAAGGACGGCAATCATAGAGGTCAGAACGATGCCTTTTTCTGCTACATCTTTGGCTCCGGACATCAGGATAATGACGAGCGTAATCAGTCCCGGTCCCGTGATCAGAGGAATAGCCAGAGGAAAGACCGTGATGTCTTCCTTATCGGCTAAGGCTTGACGATCGGAGGCATGAGCCTCTGCTAGCGTATCGCCAAATAACTTTTTGGAGGCAATTGAGAATAGCAATACGCCGCCCGAAATTCGAAAGGCAGGTAAGGAGATGCCGAATTTCTCTAGGATAAGCTCACCGCAGAAGGCGAAGAGAAGGGCAATTCCTGCGGCGACGAGTACTGATTTTCTGGCTGTGGCTTTTATTTCTTCGGGCTCGGCATAAGCTACGAGACCAATAAAGATCATGGAAACGCCAACAGGATTGGCCATGACGAAGAAAGAGACGAAGTCTTTGATGAAGAGGTCAAGCATGGTGCGGGGAAGGGGAAGAAAAAAAACAAAAAGCCTCTTTTGAATCCTATCCTCTGAATTCTGAAGGCTTAGTTAAGTTCTTCCAATTGGGCAAAGCGCGTGGCCCAATCTTTTACAGGAATTTCTCCAAAAGGACCTTCGGCAGAAATCCAATAGGCTAGCATTGCAGGAAACATGTCAATGTCTCCGGTGCGTTGTCGAACTAAATAACGGTCAGATGCAAGCAGACGAATACCTTCAAGCCGTTCAACGCGCGCTGCATAAGAGGTCTCATCGACAATTTCTTGTAATGCAGTGGCCAAAACCAAAGGATCATCCGTTCCTAGGCGTTTTTTAGCTTCTGATTTGCGCGCCATCAAAACATCCAAGGTTCGGGTGGCTGCCGCTGCCAGCGTTTCATCACTGCCACTACGTGCCACATAAAGGGCCCGTACAACATGATTGAGCTCAGCCTGCGAGAGTTCAGGAAGCCAAATGAGGGTTCCTCCCCCAATGAGCCCCGTTTGCTCAAGCTCCAAGCATCGCTCACACGATGTGCAAACGGTGATAAACGAGTTTACTCCCTTAGCGCCCTTATCGGCACTATAAGGAATAACCCGTTGATATTTCCGAGAGGTGAATCCGCAACAACGACAAGAAAAGCCGTCCCGCTGCATTGCATCCGCAACTTCGCTTTTGGACGGCATCTTGACTTCGACGGTTTCCCCCGAAGCGTCAGGCCTTTGCCTGACGCTCAAGGTTAGAGGAAGATAAGTCACTTGAATCAGCAGTCTTAGTTGAGTTTAAGCGCATTGAAGCCGCTCGCATCTGATTCTGTGAATCCGGTAGAAGACCGAACCAGTGCCAATATAGCGGGGAGTGATGTGATACCAGCACCGACCAAAAGACGGCCAAGACCTTTTCCCAAAGGCTCGGAGGCTGGGTTTTCGGCATGCTTTTTAAGGCTGAGCCCACCGCTAAGCAGCATGATGCCCCCGATACAGTAGGCGGCAACACTGATGAGTTTGGGAGCTTGACCGAGCTGACTATCGCCGCTAACTTTTTCCATCATCTCGCCGATTGTGCCTGCGGCAAAAGAAAGTTCTGGTACGGCTATCGCTACGATAGTTGCCAGAATTGTAAGTTTAAGAGTTTCTGATTTCATGATTTTCTCCTAAGGATAATAGAAGGTTGATCTTTTAAGTTAGTTATGGAGTGATTTTAAGTGCGCTATAACCACTCTCACTTGATTCTGCAAACCCTGTGGAGGTCCGAACCAACGCTAATATAGCGGGGAGTGATGTGATACCAGCACCGACCAAAAGACGGCCAAGGCCTTTGCCTAAAGGCTCAGAGGCTGGGTTTTCGGCATGCTTTTTAAGGCTGAGCCCACCGCTAAGCAGCATGATGCCCCCGATACAGTAGGCGGCAACACTGATGAGTTTTGGGGCTTCAACGAGTTGCTCATCACTAACCGTCTTCATCATATCGCCGATTGTGCCTTCGGCAAAAGAAAGCTCTGGCATAGCTACAGCTATGATAGCCGTCAGAATGCCAAGCTTGACAGAATTAGAATTCAAATAGGATTTCATAATCTTCCTCCAAGGTTAAACAAGGCGCCTTCCGCCATAAATGTTAATGGGCCCTTTGTACCACATTTTCAAGCCCAATTTCAAGCTACTAGCTAGCATTGCTTTCATAGATTATTCTTTTTTATCTTGGCCCCAACCCCTTAACAAGAGCTTAATTTAGACCACAATATCCGTGCCAAAAGTGTCGTCAATAATGGCGATCATCTTACCTATATTGATACACATGGCCCCTGCGATGATGTGGGTTAGCCCTTGAGGGATCGTTGCTTGTCCCCCTTCAACGGCTTTTTTCAGCAACAGCCAGCCGCGGAAGAAGGAAATAACACCAATAATCTGAACAAATCTCAAGACGGCCGCGATGGCATTATCAGCAGCTGCTGTGTCTCCTCCTGAGCCTGTGATTGAGGACCATTGGATGATGCTGGTTGTAGCGCTGATGTTGCTTATAGAATCATCGCCAAAAAGGGTTTTGAGAGTATTGGGTAACGTTGTTGCTAGGGCCATCAAAAGGGCACCAAAAACAAGGTTCGAAATGATGAGCTTGGGATCGGCGGCTCGTGGGTCCGAACCAGATTTTGCTCCTCTTAGCAAGGCTTGGATGAGGAACATGGCGCCTGCTACAAAAGCAATCACAGAGATAAGTATGATGATGGGTTGGCGAATATTTTCAACAAAATTTGACATCATCACATCAATGCCAATTCCTGCGCTGACTGTCGTGACTTCCCCAGGGTCGCATGCAGACGAGCCCCCCGATCCTCCTCCGCCCGCAAAAATGGAGTTAACGACAACGCTCGAGAAACCGGGGAGACTCGTTATAAAGCCACCTGCCAAAGCGTGGGCGATGGGAGTCATGGCTGTCCCTTGCGAAGGATTATCAGCATAACGGCGCATTAAAATACCCGAGCGCAGCAAAAGGAACGCGCCTATAACATAGGCCGCAGTGCTTAAAACGGTCACGTATCCACCAAGCCCATTGGCTTTAATGTTGCAGATCAGATCACCCAGCGTTGTTGCTGTTGTTGCTGTTAAATCATCTCCTGCGGCAAGAGCACCGTAAGGCCAGAGTGTCACGCACACACACAAGAACAAAATCCATGCCGAAGACAAGGCTTGTGCAGGCACTTTACTTACATCATAAGTGCGTGCATCACAAAATTGCGTGTCATGTCTATTTGATGTTTTGCCAAACAGCATGGAAAACACTCCATAAAAGTTTTGAGGGGGCAGATTCGAGACTCCCCCATCATTATCCTTATACATTCGCTTTAAAACAATTAAAAAGCTCTTTATTTTCAAAAGAAAAAGCGAGGTATTTTAGGGCTCCGAACTTGGGTTAACAAGCATTAATAATGCTATCATCAAAACAAAATGGGATGCCAGCCTTCGCTGGCATGACATCTTTTTGCTATCTTTTTCACAAAAATATTACGTTGTATCCTTGTACTTCTCTAAAAACACTTGTCATGCCAGCGAAGGCTGGCATCCCATTTACTTTTTCTTTACCTGAGTTCGGAGCCTTGCGAGGCATTTTTCCTCGCCTTCTCTTGTTAACCATAATTACGGGCTATTTCAAAGTTCCCTTTGTGCCAACGACTTCCCATCCTTCGGCGTTTTGGTGAATTGTCAAGATTCGGCCAATTCCGGGAATGGTATCTCCGACAGAAGCTTGTTTCAGATTTTCATCCGTTTTACTTGTAGCATACCATATCGAATCTGGTACGGCGGCTCGTAACACGATGGAGCCAGTTTTTGTCCCTGTCCCTGTCCCTGTCCCTGTCCCTGTCTCTGTTTCAACCTGTTGCGGCGATTGCAGAGTTCTCACAGTTGTTTCCGGAACGGGTTGATCTAATCTATCTCCAGCCATTGCTAGGGAGGTCGCTTCGAGGCGTTTTTTCTGCGTTTTTGCAGCTTTTTGGGCTCTAGCTATGCTTGTTTTGACTCTTTTCTCAAGAATAGCCTTTGCGTCGGCGACAACTTTTTTGCTTCGCTCAACCTGTGATCTGGCCTCTTCTAACTCTTTTTGAAGCCTTTCTACGTCGTTTTTAAGAGCTTTATTTTCTTCTTCCATTGCAGCTACTTGATCATCGGCTTTTTCGAGCTGTTTTGCTTGTTCGGCGACTTTTTCCTCAGCTTTTTTCAATGCAGCCTTGTTTTTGTCGTTCTCTTTTTTGCTTTCATTTCTAGGGGCAGACGTTGCTTCTATGGACTTTTGAGTTTGGGCCGTGGCTAGCTCTTTAATGAGAGATTCATTGCGTGCCTTTAGTTTCTTAACTTCTTCTCTAAGAGACGTAAGCCCGGGTTCATCTTCCTCTCCCTCATTAAGAGTAATTGCCGTAGGCATTTCTTTTTCGTGAGCTACTTGTGGGCTTGTTTCTATAGGTTCTTTGTCCACGGGAGATTTGATTGGAAGAGGAATATCTTCAATTTTGGCGATCTTAAGAGGCGTTTCTCCTGTTTCTGTTGGAGCTGCTGTTTCAATTTTCGTTTCTGGTTCAGGCTTAGCGGTGGGTTGTTCGGCCTTGGTCTCCGTATCAGCCACAGGAGCAGGAGCTGCTGCAGGAATACTCGTCTCATGCATGATGATCTCAGTTGAACTCGCCATCATTTTGTCTTTTTGCTCTGTGGAATCAGAAGAAGGAGCTGCTTCTGGGGAGGTAAACCCGTCCGGTTGATAGAAGAGAGAAAGATCAGTTTCAGATGTTGTGGGGGTGATTCCGCCTTGGTCTGGTTGCCCTGCCTTTGCTGTGTCTGCTGAGACGGGAGCCGTCTTTGTTTGGGGCTGCATCGGTTGAGGGGCAACTGTATTAGATACGATGGCGGGTTCATTTGTGCCCCCGAACATCATATATCCGCCGCCACCTAGGACGAGAAGAGCGGCAGCTGCAGCCCCTAATAAGATGCCTTTTCCACGACGAGGAGTTGGTTCTGGTTCCTCTTCATATAAAACCTCTTCCTCATCTTCGCCAGACATGGCGGGTTCATCAAGAAGTTCCTCTTGCAAGGAATCATCATCTAAATCGTCTACGGAGACTTCGGGGTCGCTAAAGCCATCATCTTGAGAAGGAGGTTCTTGCCACTCTTCAGCGGATATTTCGGGCTCTTCAAAGGCGTACTCGTCTTCAGGGATCAGGGCGTCACGTCCATTTTTTGGGAAATCGTCCGTCATGGTATCAGACCTCTTCTTCAGGTATCTATAGGGGCAGAACCTGCCAGCGGGGTTCCGCTGACTTTGGTAAAAGAAACTAAGAGCCAGTTCATAATCTAGATTCCGGCGTTGGCTTTTTGCCCGTTTTCTGCGGTTCGCTGCGCACGTACCCCAAGTGTATGCTTACGCTGCGATCCTCGAAAACGAACAAAAATCCTTAGCCGGAACAAGATTCTGAACAGGCTTTAAGGAAAGGATATTAAGGCGTCTTTTCTAACAGTACAAGAGATTCATGAGCAACAAACTCTAAACTTCACTTCCTTGAGGTCGCATGGTACCGTCCGAGCAGAATGAGATGGATAAAAGGAGTGTTTACCTATGCCCCAAGATTATAAAGTTGCAGATATGTCTCTGGCCGCATGGGGCCGGAAGGAAATTTCACTTGCTGAAACGGAAATGCCGGGCCTTATGGCCTTGCGTGAGGAGTATGGAGCCTCTAAGCCCTTGACAGGTGCCAGGGTTACAGGTTGCCTTCATGTGACCATCCAAACCGCTGTTTTAATTGAGACTCTTGTGCTTTTAGGCGCAAGCGTACGCTGGTCTTCATGTAATATTTTTTCAACGCAGGATCATGCAGCCGCAGCGATCGCGGCAGCAGGGATTCCCGTTTTTGCGTGGAAAGGCGAAACGGAGGTAGAATATGAATGGTGTATTGAGCAAACGCTTCATGGTCCCGATGGGTGGATCCCAAACATGCTTTTGGATGATGGCGGGGATTTGACACAGATCATGCATGACAAGCATGCCGATATGCTCGCTGACGTGCGGGGTGTGTCCGAAGAGACGACGACGGGCGTACATCGGCTCTATGAGATGATGCGCGACGGAAGTCTTAAAATCCCTGCTTTTAATGTAAATGACAGCGTGACCAAGTCTAAATTTGATAATCTTTACGGTTGTCGTGAGAGCTTGGTCGATGGCATTCGTCGTGCGACGGATGTGATGTTATCGGGTAAGGTTGCGGTTGTGTGCGGTTATGGCGATGTAGGTAAGGGGTCTTCTGCCAGTTTGCGTAACGCGGGTGCTCGAGTTCTGGTTACGGAAATTGATCCGATTAATGCGCTTCAGGCTTCCATGGAGGGGTTTGAGGTCGTGACTATGGAAGAGGCGGCACCGCAAGGGGATATATTTGTAACGGCTACGGGCAACGTAGATGTGATTACGCTTTCCCATATGCGGGCTATGAAAGATCGGGCGATTGTGTGCAACATCGGCCATTTTGATTCCGAAATTCAAATTAGCGCGCTCAAAGACATGGCGTGGGATGAGATTAAACCTCAGGTTGATGAAGTTACTTTTCCTGATGGGAAGCGGCTTATCGTGTTGGCTAAGGGGAGGCTCGTTAATCTGGGTTGTGCCACAGGTCATCCCAGTTTTGTGATGAGTGCCTCTTTTACGAACCAGACTCTGGCCCAGATAGAGCTTTGGACCCATCCAGAGAAATATGAGAAAAAAGTTTATACATTGCCTAAAAGATTGGATGAGAAAGTGGCGCGGCTTCATTTGGATAAACTAGGGGTTAAGTTGACGAGGCTTACCGACAAGCAGGCTGCTTATATCGGCGTGCCGATCGAAGGGCCTTATAAGGCAGATCTGTACCGATATTAGTACGCTTACGCTGCGATCCTCGAAAACGAACAAAAATCCTTAGCCGGAACAAGATTCTGAATAGGCTCTTAGGGATCAGGGCTCAGGGATCAGGGGCGCTAGCTTCACATTTCTTTCCCAACCATTTGCACCATTTCCGTTATTTCGTCTCCTGAATCCCCTCTATCCTTTTAGCTTTAAATGTGGCTTAATCGGATCAAATTGATTCTCCATAGTTTTTTGTTGCCGATGTTAAAAAAACTCTTCACAAAAGCGCCCCTCATTGCTGTTTTAGGGGCTGTTATTGTTTTTACTCTTGTTGCCAGTGCGGGCATAGGACTCGAGTGGCCTTTGTTGCTTGCGACAGCTACGAGCATTTTTGCCGTGGCCGAGGGTTGGTGCTTGTGGATTTTATGGCGTAACGAAAAGAGGTCTGAGCGTCATATGCGCCAGATACGCTTTATCGCGGACCGGTTTCAGTCCATGGTGCGGAGCTTGCCGGGGGGGTATTGCCTGTTTACACCTCAAGGACTGCTGCGAGAAGAAAGCGGTCTTGCGCCGCGTTTAGGTGTCAACAAGATCACACACATGGATGATCTTATAGAGGCCGTTGCCGAGGGACCTGAGCTTGTCGAGGCCTTCCGGCATTTACAACTTTCTGGCGAAGGGTTCGAGCTTGAGGTTCATGCTAGCAAGGATGAACGGTTGCGCTATTTCGTTGGCCGTCGTTTTCGGATTGGTCGTGAGGGGCCGCATGTGGATCTTCTTTGGTCTCCGGATGTTCTTTCGCTAGAGGTGAATGATAGAGGGGCTAATGAGCCGATCGTGCCTGTTGAGGATGAGGTTGCAGCTCTCATGCAAGAGCGCGCGGTTGAGCCTGTTTTGGAAGTTAAAGTTGATCGTGAGGAGGCTTTCTCTCTGCCCGATTATAAGAGCTATGAAACGCTTCCTTTCCCTGTGTGGGGACGGGATGAAGATCTAAATCTTATTTTCTGTAACCAAGCTTATGCCCGTGTTGTTGAGGCGACAAAGGAAGAAGTGCTTGATCAACAAACGGCACTCTTTTCGATCACACCGAAAGATGATTCTCGTCTTTTGGCCGAGGACGCTTGGCATAAACAAGAAGCACAAAAGCGGCGTTATCACGTTGTTGTGGAAGGCAAGCGTCGTTTGTTGGAGATTGTTGAGATACCTTTGCCTGCTCGCAAATGCGGTCCTTTGGCGCTTTTGGGCTATGCGATTGACGTAACGGCAGAAGAGGAAAAAGATTCTGAGCTGCAACGTCACTTAGCGGCTCATCATGAGGTGCTTGAGCAATTGGGTACGGCTATTTCCGTTTTTGGGCCGGACCAAAGACTCGAATTCTACAATCAGGCGTATCAGCGGCTTTGGGGTGCTCCTGATGTCTTTTTGGATAGCAAGCCTTCCTTTAGTGAGATTATGGAAGATTTGCGGGCGCGTAACAGGATTCCAGAGCAAGCCGATTTCCAAAAATATAAAAAAGAAAAGGCGGCTCTGTTCACCTCCCTGCTTGAGCCTGCCGAGGACGTTATGTTCCTTCCTGATGAGCGTAGCTTGCGGACGATTACGGCACCTCATCCTTTGGGTGGATTGATTTTCGTTTATGAAAATGTGACCGATCAGATTGAGCTGGAAACATCTTATAATACACTTGTTGAAGTGCAGACTGAGACAATCAATAATCTTTCCGAAGGCGTTGCCTTGTTTGGACTTGATGGCCGTTTGCGGCTCTTTAATCAGGCGTTGGTGCGTTTGTTCGGGTATGATGAGACGTTCTTGGAATCGCGGCCTCATGTGAAGGAGATGCTTGAGATCGCACGTGAACTCTTGGATGTAGATGGTGCATGGGCTGAGCGAAAAGAGAAAATGGTCAGTTACGCGCTTGACCGCAAACCGCGGCAGGGGCGTGTGAAACGGAATGACGATAAGGTTGTTTCCTTCCTGACGGTACCGTTGCCAGATGGTTCTGTTTTGAACAGCTTTTCGGACATTACGGATTCAGTGCGTGTCGAGCAGGCTCTGCGGGCAAGCAATGCTGCATTGGCCACGGCTGATCGGTTGAAGTCCGACTTTGTAGCGAATGTGTCTTATCAGTTGCGGACACCGCTTAATACTATCACAGGGTTTGCTGAGATTTTGGTTGAACAGTATTTTGGGTCTCTTAATGACCGTCAGCTTGAGTACACAACGACTATTCGTAATGAGAGCGAGAAGCTTTCGCGGTTGATTAATGATGTTCTTGATCTGGCGACGATCGAGGCTGGGCGCATGGTTCTTGACCGTAGCTCTGTTGAGGTAGCAACGCTCTTGAATGATGCTAAAGAAATGACATCTGATTGGGCGCGGCAGCAGTCGCTTGATATTTTGATTGATTGTCCCTCCGACATTGGGTCTTTCGAGGTCGATGAGAACCGCATGAAACAGGTTTTGTTTAACCTCATCAGTAATGCGATTAAGTACACGCCTGCTGGTGGTAAGATAGGCCTTGCTGCGTGGCAACAAGAGCATTGGATTGTTTTATCTGTGCTTGATACGGGCGTTGGTATTCCTACAGAAGATCAGGAACGTATCTTTGGCAAGTTTGAGAAAGCGAACGGGCATTTGCGTCAGAGCGGTACGGGGCTGGGCTTGAGCCTTGTGAAGAGCTTTGTCGAGTTGCATGGGGGACGCGTTCAAATCTTTAGCGATAAGAAAGACGGGACACGTATAAGCTGTTTTGTGCCAAGAAAGCAGTCTAAAGAGCTTCAAAATGACGCAGCATAAAGTTGCGTCTGTTGGCGAAATGGAAGCTCTTGCTGTGCGTGTGGCGGGGAAGGCAAAAGCGGGCGATGTTTTTTTGCTTTCCGGTGAATTGGGTGCGGGGAAATCCGTTTTTGCCCGCGCCTTTTTAAAGGCGCGAGGGGCAGGCGGTGATATCCCAAGTCCTACTTTTACGCTTTTACAATATTATGAGTTGCCATCTTGTCCAGTTTACCACTTTGATTTGTATCGTTTACGCGCGCCTGAGGAAATAGAAGAGATTGGTTTTGAGGAGGCTCTTGAGGATGCGATAGCGCTTGTCGAGTGGCCGGAAAAGGCGGCCTCTTATATGCCGCGCAACGCTATGCGTATCAGGATTGAGATCATCAGCGATGAAGAACGAGAGGTGTGGGTCGGGGAGGAAGGCTGTTGACCTATAGCCGATCCAATATAAATGATCATTTTATTTGACGGCACGCCCTAGACATAAAAAAATGGGATTCCGGACCTTTACGCCCTTCGGGCGCTTGTCTGGAATGACAGAGATTTTTTTGATGAATGGGGAGAGATACGAAAAGCCAATCTTCCCTAAATGCCAAATGCGTTCGCCGTGGTGTGTCTCCCGATCCTTGCTTCTTCTTGCATGTGATGACAAAATGCGGGGTATGAAAAACGTTTCTACCATTCCTTCGGATTTGTGCTTTGTAAGTGCGCTAGCTTCCTATTTATGGCGGCGGGTAGAGGGTAATCCTTTGAAATTAGCCGAGATGACCGTCTATCTGCCGACACGACGGGCGTGCCGGAACTTGCGAACCGCTTTCTTGCGTATCACAGAGGCCAGAGCGGCTTTGTTGCCGCGCATGAGGCCTTTGGGCGATGTTGATGAGGAAGAGCTAGGCTTTGCTGTTGGTATGGAAGAGGGCGATATTGCGCCCGCTATTTCTCCATTACGGCGTTTAATGCTGCTGGTGCGGCTTATCCAAAGGAAAGAAACAGACCTTCCTTTTTCGTTGCTCTTATCCTTGGCGCAGAATTTGGCTGCGCTTTTGGATCATATGCAGACCCAAGAAAAATCATTTAATTCGTTTCACGATCTTGTGCCTTTACATGAAGGCGCACAGCACTGGCAAGAAACGCTCGCTTTTCTAGAAGTGATCACAAAAGCGTGGCCGGACGTGCTGGCTGAAGAAGGCGCGATTGATCCAGCCAAGCGGCGGCGCATGGTGATTGATGAACTGATCGGATCGTGGCAAGAAACGCCTCCGCAAGGTCCTGTCATTGCGGCGGGATCAACGGGATCGGTTCCGGCTGTTGGGCGCTTGATGGCAAAGATTGCACAATTGCCGGAAGGACAGGTTATTCTGCCCGGCCTTGATCTTTCTCTTGATGAGGAATCCTGGCAGGAAATTGATGAAACGCATCCGCAATACACCATGAAACATTGGCTTTCTTGTGCGGGCGTGGAACGTAGCGACGTTTCTTATCTTGAAGGCGCGATGCCTCAAGCGATCGCGCGATTACGCTTGTTACAAGAGGCTATGCGTCCTGCGCAGCTGACCGATAGCTGGCGTGATTTGACGATGCAGGATATTCCCGAAGACTCGTTCAGGGGGCTTGAAAAAATTGAGTGCGACCATCACCGCGAGGAAGCGGATGTTATTGCATTGCGCCTTCGTGCGGCTTTGGAAGAGCAGGGACAAACGATTGCGCTTGTGACTCCAGATCGTGCTTTGGCGCGGCGTGTTATCTCTCAATTGCAGCGCTGGGGAATTGTGGCGAACGATTCTGCGGGCGAGCCGCTGGATCATACGCCTCTTGGCGGTTTCTTGCTCCAGATTCTAAAGGCCTCTTCTGGGACGGCTTCGCCTATAGATATCCTTGCGCTTCTCAAGCACCCTCTGTTGCGGATGAAGAGGGAGCGTATAGAGGCTCTTTCTTTAGCGCGACGTATTGAGAAACTCGTTTTTCGTGGTGTGCGTCCTGCGGGTGGTTTTGAGACGCTTGTGCGGTTGGTGCATGAGGCGGGAGATGAAGATGCGGGTTTTTGGCTTTCTCAAATTGCTGATGTTCTTGCGCCATTGCGGGAGGCGGAAACGAGGGAGTTTCTTCTCGAAGAACATACAGAGGCTCATCTGCAAGCTGCTGAGAGTTTAGCTGCAAATCCAGATAAAACAGGGGCGCAAACCTTGTGGCGTGGGGATGAGGGCGAAGCGGCAGTCTCATTTTTTAACGAGTGGAAAGATAATGTAAGCGATTTCCCGCCTGTTCTTTTGAGCGGTTATCGTGATTTGTGCGAGGGCCTTATGAAAGGGCAGATGGTGCGTCCTCAGTATGGGGTGCATCCACGGCTAAGTATTTTAGGGCCTCTTGAGGCGCGGCTCGCGCATCATGATTTGATTATTCTGGGGGGGCTGAATGAGAAAACATGGCCGCCCGCACCGAGCATAGATCCGTGGTTGTCGCGGCCTATGAAACAGGAATTGGGACTGCCTACGCCAGAACAGCGCATCGGGTTATCTGCGCATGATTTTGTTTCTCTTGCGGCTGCGCCGTGTGTGGTTCTGACAAGAGCGCGACGCGTGGGGCGTGTACCAACGGTGCCTTCTCGCTTTTTATTGCAGTTGAGGGCGGTTTTAGAATCTGTGGGGCATCATGATTTAAATAGTGTTGATCCGTGGCGCGACTGGGCGGCTATGGCGGAAAGGCCGCGTCTGAATAAGCCTATGGAGGCACCTTTACCTTGTCCACCTGTTGCGGCGCGGCCAACGCATTTATCTGTGACAGAGATTGGGACGTGGGTAGCTAATCCTTACGGCATTTATGCTAAGCGGATTTTGAAATTACGAAAGCTTGATGACATTGATGCCGATGTTGGTGCGGCGGATAAGGGAGATGCCATTCATCAGGCGCTTGAGGTTTTTATCAAGGCGAGCCTGCATGAGTGGCCCGATGATCCGTTAGCGGTTCTTCTCGAAAAGGGACGAAAGGCTTTTGCGCCATTCAAAGATAAGCCACAAATCGAAGCTTTTTGGTGGCCGCGCTTTGAACATATGGCAACCCGTTTTGTTGCGCGTGAGGCGCGTCGTCGGGCGGTAGGGTACAAAGCGGCCTATATTGAGGAAAGCGGTGTGCTTCAAATTACGGATCGGTTTTCTTTAAACGGAAAAGTTGATCGCATAGATTATACGCCGCTGGGGAAAGCTCAGATCATAGATTATAAAACCGGTGTGGTCCCAAGCCTGTCTATGGTGAGAGCAGGTTTTGAGCCGCAACTGCCTTTGTTGGCGCTGATGGCGTTTGAAGGCGCTTTTGATGGCGGCGAAATTATGGAGTCGGCGTGTTTGTCCTATTGGGAAATCAAAGGCGCACGAACCCAAGATAAAGAAGTTGATTTTGAGGAAGAGGAAATCATTATCCTTGTTCAAAAAGCGCAAGACAACTTACGTCAGCTTATCAAGGAGTTTGAGCAGGAAACGACGCCTTATCGAGCCTCTCCCACGCCGCAATATATTCCGCGTTATGATGATTACCGGCATCTCGCCCGCTATGATGAGTGGAGCAGTGCGGATGAGGGAGGCGATGAATGAGCGAACTAACTCAACCTCAAGAAGAACTTTATGACGTTAACCGTCAGCAGCGTAAAGCGTCGGACCCTGCTCAATCCGTGTGGGTGAGTGCTTCGGCGGGATCAGGTAAAACAAAAGTTCTTTCTGATCGTATGATCCGGTTATTGTTGAAGGGTGTGCCGCCGCAAAAGATTCTCTGTCTGACTTTTACCAAAGCGGCGGCAGCAGAGATGTCTATTCGACTTACAACGCGCCTTTCGCAATGGGCGGTGTGTGATGATGCCACGCTTGAGGACGAGCTTCATAATCTTCAAGGTTATGCTATTCAAGAAGGTCAGCGTGCCCGCGCGCGTCAGCTTTTCGCGCGGATTCTTTCATGTCCGGGAGGGTTACGCGTTCAAACCATCCACTCTTTCGCGCAAGAGGTGCTGAGGCGTTTTCCTCTTGAAGCTGGATTGTCGCCGCATTTTAAGGTTCTGGAGGAAAATGATGCGCGTGAATTAAGGCAAGAGGTTATACAAGACCTGTTGCAAGACATGGCGCTTCATAAAGAGTCAGAGCTTGGGCGAGCCATGGCGCGGCTTGTTTCTTCTTTGGGAGAATTTGGTTTTTCTTCGCACCTATCGGCTGTTTTAGAGAATGCGGAAAAATGGCCACAGCTTCTTGAGCGTGAGGGCGGGTTTGAAGCTCTAGCAAAGCGCATCGCGGCTAAGATGGGGGTTGATACTGATCAGGATGAGGACGCCCTCACGGCTTCTTTTTGTTCTGAAAGAGAAAATGATTTTAAAAGCTTGCGTGGCGTTGCTAATCTTTTACTTGAAAAAGGAAGTGAGGCTTATAAGAAATCGGCTGAAACTGTGCTGACATGGTTGGAAGCTCGCGAAAAGGAAAGAACAGAGACTTTAGATGATTATAAAAAGGTTTTTTTGACTTTTGAAAATGAGATTAGAAAGGTGCTGTTCAATAAAAAGCTGGGGGATGATTTTCCCCATCTCAAAGATGTTTTAGAAAGTGAAGCGTTACGCGTTTTTGAGTTTGTTTTGCGCGTTGAAACGAGCCGCACCTATCACGAAGGTATGGCGCTGATGAGAATTGGTCTAAGGGTGATGGAGGATTATCAGCGCCGCAAGCGACAAAAAGCAGCGCTTGATTATGATGATCTTATTCTCAAAACGCGCGATCTTTTACAAAAAGCAGATATGGCTCCATGGGTGCTCTATAAGCTTGATGGCGGCGTCAGTCATATTTTATTGGACGAAGCGCAAGATACTAATCCAGCGCAGTGGGATATTGTCAAGGCTCTGGCGGATGAGTTTTTTGCCGGAGAAGGGGATGAAAGAAAAATCGGCAATACGCTTTTTGTCGTAGGTGATGAAAAGCAATCCATCTATAGCTTTTTAAAAGCGGACCCTGCCGAATTTGAACGGCGTCATATTTATTTTAAAAATAAAATTGAATCGAGCGCTTGTTTCTTTAAAGACGTGCCGCTTCATATGTCCTTTCGTTCGGCTCCTGCTATCTTGCGGGCGGTTGATGAGGTTTTTGCTGCTCCTGCTAATCAGCAGGGCGTTTCTCATACGCCGATCAAGCATTATGCGTTTCGTGAGAAGGCAGCAGGAAAAGTTATGGTGCTTGACCTTATTCCAGCGCAAAAGAAGCAAAGGCTGACCTCGCCAGAAGACTGGCATTTACCGCGTGACTATCAAAGCATTCTCAAACCGAATGTCGAGCTTGCCGATCGTTTGGCGCGAAAGGTTCGTGACCTCATCCAAGAGGGGCGGGCGATTTATGATTCAAAACTAAAAACCATGCGGCCTCTTGAGGCGCGAGATGTGATGCTGCTGGTGCGTAGCCGTAAGGGGATCGCCGATCAGCTCGTCAAAGCGTTCAAGCAATATCGCGTGCCTATTTCGGGCGTCGATAAAATGCTGTTAACCGGACAATTGCCAGTTATGGATTTGGCGGCGCTTATGGCATTTACGCTGCTTCCTGAGGATGATTTGAATCTGGCGTGTGTGTTAAGGGGGCCTCTTTTAGGTATCAGCGAGCGCGAGCTTGAGCGCCTGGCTATTGATCGCGGCAAGCTGTCTTTGTGGCAGTCGCTGTTGGCGCAAGCTGAAACAACGCCGCGTTTTGTGGCTTTCAAAGAGTATCTTGAACGTGTGATGCGGTGGGCGGATCATTCTGATCCTTGCGCTTTGTTGATCAAGATTTTAACGCAAGGATGTCCGTGTGATGAGCATAGCGGACGACGGGCATTGCTGGCACGACTGGGGCCGCAGGCTGAAGATCCAATTGATGAGCTTCTCAATCAGGCCGAGAATTTTGTGATGATGAAGGGCGGTTCTTTGCAGGCGTTTCTCCATGATTTATCCAGCACGCCTGTTGAGATTAAACGCGAGCTTGAGCAGGATATGGACTGTGTGCGGATCACAACCGTTCATGGTGCCAAGGGACTTGAAGCGCCTTTTGTGATTTTGCCCGATACGACAAGCGTGCCGCGCACGACGGATCTGCCAAAGATTTTATGGGATGATGTTTCAGGGCTTCCTTTTTATGTGCCGCGCTCGCCTAAGGGCGGTTTTGTCAAAGAGCTTCATGAGCAGGCACGCTACTTGCAGATAGAGGAATATCGGCGGCTGCTTTATGTGGCTTTGACTCGCCCTGCGGATTGGTTGCTGGTGTGCGGATATGAGCCTGAGAAAAAATCGCGTGATGTGCAGAGCTGGTATGATTTAGTGAGCGAGGCTCTGGCACCTCATCGCGCAGAAGAGGGCGCACCGATCATTATGCAGGATTATGCTGCGGATGAAGTGCTGCCGCGTGAGCGCAAGGATGAAGAAAGGCGCCTGCCTTTGCCTGCATGGTTGTGGGAGCCTCCTCCTGCAGAGCCGTCACCGCCACGGCCTTTAGTGCCTTCGCATCCCTCGCAGGATGAGGAGGAGTCTCAAGGCACCTTGGCCTCGCCTCGTGATGTGCGCTTAAAGAGAGGGCGGCTGTTGCATAAGCTGCTTCAGTATTTACCAGATGTGCCGGACTCGCAACGTGCTGAGGCGCTTACGCGTTTCTTGGCTTTGCCTCAGCATAAAATTGAAGTCGAAGATCAACGCGCTATGTTTGCTGAGGTGATGGGAATTATAGAGGATGCGCGCTTTGCGCCTCTCTTTGGGAGAGAGAGTAAGGCTGAAGTTCCCCTCATTGGTCTTTCAGGCGATAATCTTATTGCAGGGCAGGTGGATCGCTTGGCGTTGGTAGGTGATGAGGTTTGGCTCGTTGATTATAAAACGAACCGCCCGCCGCCGCGCAATGTAGAATCTGTGCCGTCCTTATATCGTAACCAGATGGCGGCTTATCGCAAGGTGCTGGCTGCGATCTATCCGGATAAGCGGATAAGATGTTTCCTGTTGTGGACGTATGAGCTTCGGTTGATGGAGCTTGAATAGGGACTTGAAAAGTCCGAAAAACTACTTATATAATCTTTTGAATTAAGTTTTCCACGTCGTTACTCGTCGCTTATGGAGCAGTTTGTCCACTGCGCTCCTCGTTCCTAGTGGAAATTCTTAATTGAAAAGATTATATAGCCTATGTCAGATAAAATGATGATTTCTACCTTGATCTTTTCCCCCATGGCGTTGTTAAAGTTCTTGGTAATATGCTTATATAACCGGCGAACTTTGCCTTGCCATGGTAAAAAATCTCGGCGGTATAAATGATCATTTTATCTGACATAGGCTATATTTTGAAGGACAACTCAAAGGGAAAAAGGAGAAAGCACCATGGGTGAAAACGTCAAGCACATTACGGATGCTGATTTTGATGCGGAAGTTACGAACACAGCAGGTCTTGTGCTTGTTGACTTCTGGGCGGAATGGTGTGGTCCTTGCCGTCAGCTTGGTCCGGTCATTGATGAACTGGCTGCCAGCATGGCCGATAAGGTCAAGGTCGTTAAAGCCAATGTTGACCAAGCTCAAGAAACGGCGGCCAAGTTTGGGATTCGCAGTATTCCGACTTTGATCCTGTTCAAGGATGGCCAGCCGCTAGAAACCAAAGTTGGTGGCATGCCTAAGCAAGCTCTTGAGGCGTGGCTGTCAGAGGATAGGTAACGGGGTTTAGAAGGGAACGGCGTAGAGGCAAAGATTTTCCCAACTCCCAATCCCCGATCCCCGATCCCCGATCCCTGACCCCCGTTTCCTCGAATTTCCTTGCTTTCAGGGGAGGTAGGGGCTATGAATCGCCTTCAATCGGTGCGCAAGACGCCTCTAGACATGCCTTGCCACTTGTTAATATGTTGTTTTTAAAGGAAAATGAAATGTCTAAGATGAAAACCCATGCGGGCGCCAAAAAGCGTTTCCGCCTGACGGCCTCAGGGAAGGTCAAATGTGGTAAAGCTTTCAAGCGCCACGGTATGCGTAAGCGCTCCCAAAAAATGAAACGTGAAGCTCGGCAAGGTCTTATTTTGTTTAAGGCTGATGGTGAGAAAATCCGTAAACATTTTCTGCATAAGTAAGGGGAGGGACCACTATGGCTCGCGTAAAAAGAGGCAAGACGGCTCATGCCCGTCATAAAAAAGTTTTAGAACTGGCAAAAGGCGCAAGAGGGCGTTCGAAGAGTTGTTTTCGTACCGCTATTCAACGTGTCGAAAAATCACTGCAATATGCTTACCGTGATCGTCGTGCGAAAAAGCGCGACATGCGGGGGCTTTGGATTGTGCGGATTAATGCCGCAACGCGGGAGCTGGGGTTGACCTATGCTCGATTTATGAACGGGCTCAAACGCCTGGGCATTGAGCTGGACCGCAAGCAGCTTTCCGAACTGGCGATTCATGAGCCCTCAGCTTTTAAGGCTCTGGTTGATCAGGTCAAAGCGGCAAGTGATAAGAAAGCGGCGTAACGCTTACTTTCTTTGACTTTTAAGTAAAATCAAACCATTCTTGCGGGAATCCGGAGTCTCCTTCGGATTCCCGTTTTTTTTCAAATAAGGACAGGTTCTATGGCTGTACTACATGATCTCGAAGCCTTGCAAGCGACGGCGCTTAAAGCCATTGGTGAAGCAGCGGACGAAGCGATGCTCGATAGCATTCGCGTGTCTCTCCTAGGCAAAAAGGGTGAGCTGACGGGAATGATGAAAACTCTTGGCGGGTTGGAAGCAGAGGCTCGTAAAGAGATGGGGGCTGCGCTCAATCAAATAAAGACGGTTCTGGGCGAGGCTATTGAAGCGCGGGGCTTTGTGTTGAAGAAAGCGGCCTTAGATGAAAAGTTACGGAAGGAAAAACTTGATGTGACGTTGGCGGCGCGGGCCTCTCAAGAGGGCCGTATCCATCCCATCACGCAAACGACGGACGAGATTGTGACGATCTTTGCCTCGATGGGATTTAATGTGGCTACGGGGCCTGAAGTCGAAAGCGATTGGCATAATTTTACGGCGCTTAACATTCCGCCCGATCATCCTGCGCGGCAGATGCAGGATACTTTTTACATGCCTGCGCAAGGCGATGAGGCGATGGTGCTGCGCACTCATACCTCGCCAGTGCAGGTGCGCACGATGCTCAATCAAAAACCGCCGATCCGTATCATTGCACCGGGACGGACTTATCGGTGCGATTATGATATGACTCACACGCCTATGTTTCATCAGTTCGAGGGGCTTGTGATTGATGAAAAGACGAACATGTCTCATTTAAAGGGATGCCTGCTCGATTTTATGCGCGCCTTTTTTGGGATCGAGGATTTGCCTTTGCGGTTTCGGCCTTCTTATTTTCCTTTTACTGAGCCTAGCGCAGAGGTTGATATAGGATGCTCTCGCAAGGGCGGCGAGTTGAAGCTCGGCAATTATGGCGACTGGCTCGAAGTTGCAGGTTGCGGCATGGTCAATGCGCATGTGCTCGAAAATTGCGGCATTGATCCGAACAAATATCAGGGTTTTGCCTTTGGTACGGGAATTGAGCGTTTGGCGATGCTGAAATATGGCATTCCAGATTTGCGTTCCTTCTTTGATGGCGACATGCGGTGGTTAAGGCATTATGGCTTTGTGCCGCTTGATATTCCTAATCCCGCGCTAGATGCGGTTGCGGTGTAATAGTTTGAAAGGAAGGGAAGAGTTTTAAGAAGAAGGTAATTAAAAAAATGGGATCCCCGCCTTCGCGGGGATGACGGGTAGGAATAAGGGAGATGTCCTTTCAAAAACTCCGTCATTCCGGATAAGCGAACCTGCCACTCGCTGAAAGAAGCATCGTTTCTTCAATTTCACTGACGATGCCGTCAGCGAGTAGGCTGGTGAGTGCAAGTCCGGAATCCCATTTTGGTAATTCCGATAGATATAATTATTACCTGTCTTTTAAAATTCTCTCCTTCACAAAAAATGGAGACTAAAAAATGAAATTCACGCTCTCTTGGTTGAAAGATTATTTAGAGACGGATGCGACTCTCGAGGCTCTTTGCGACAAGCTAACGGCGATTGGTCTTGAGATCGAGAGCTTAGAAAATCCGGCGGCTTCGTTGGCTCCGTTTAAGGTTGCGCAAGTCATAAGCGCCGAGAAACATCCTCAGGCGGATCGCTTAAAACTGTGCGTTGTGGATACAGGGGTCGAGAAGATCCAAGTCGTTTGTGGCGCTCCTAACGCGCGGGCAGGGATTAAGGTTGTGCTGGCGCGGCCTGGTGATGTGATTCCGGTAACGGGCGAGGCTCTGAAATTATCAAAAATCCGTGGGGAAGAGTCGCAAGGTATGATGTGCTCGGAGGCTGAGCTTAAACTTAGTGACAGTCACGAAGGCATTATGGAGCTGGCTGCGGATGCGCCTTTAGGTGCGCGGTATATAGATGTTGTGGATGTAGCTGATCCTGTGATCGAGATTAACCTGACACCCAACCGAGGCGATTGCGCAGGCGTTTACGGCGTAGCGCGAGATTTGGCTGCGGCGGGGATGGGCACGTTAAAGCCTATGAAAATCAGGTCCGAGCAAGGTACAGAAAAAAGCCGTATCAATGTTCTTCTTGAATTGCCAGAGGGCCAGAAACAAAGCTGCCCTCATTTCGTCGGGCGGATGATACGGAACGTTAAAAACGGGCCGTCTCCTTCATGGTTGCAACAACGGCTTCGTGCGATTGGCATGCGGCCTATTTCGGCGTTGGTGGATATTACCAACTACCTCACTTACGATTGCGGGCGGCCTTTGCATGTGTTTGATGCGGGCGCGATTAAGGGCGATTTGTGGGTGCGAGCAGCTACGGGCGGCGAGGCCTTTGAGGCGCTTAACGATAAGACATATGAGCTTGCCGAAGGCATGACGATCATTGGGGACGACACAGGTATTTTGTCTCTGGCCGGAGTCATGGGCGGGCCGTCTTCGGGGTGTGAAGATGATACGCGCGATGTCTTTATCGAGTCCGCTTATTTTGATCCAACACGTACTGCGATGACGGGGCGTGCGTTGGGGCTTATGTCCGATGCGCGGTACCGCTTTGAGCGCGGCGTTGATCCTGCTTTTACGGAAGATGGCGCGGATTTGGCGATGCAAATGGTGCTTGAGTTATGTGGAACAGAACTGACCATTATCAGCGAAAAACTGATTGTTGGTTCTGCGCCTCATGTTGGAAAAACGGTATGCTATAGACCTTCTATGTGCCAGACGTTTATTGGCGTTGATGTGTCTGAGGATGAACAACAACAAATCTTGACGGCTCTTGGGTTTAAAGTTGATGCGTCTTCTCAAGAGTGGCAAATCACAGCGCCGAGCTGGCGCGGCGATGTCGATCGTGCGGCAGACATTACAGAAGAGATTGTTCGCATCAAAGGTTATGATGCGATTCCGGCGACCTCTATGCCGCGTGACGAGGTTATCACGGTTGGAGCGCTGCCTTTGCCTGACCATCGCGCAGGGAAAGCTAAACGCACTTTTGCAGCGCGTGGATTGTTAGAGGCCGTTACATGGTCCTTCATGCCTTCAAAAATCGCCGCACATTTTGGCGAGATTAAAGACGAGCTACGCTTGATCAATCCTATCAGTGCTGATCTGGATGTGATGCGCTCATCCATGGTTGGAAATCTGGTGCAAGTGGCAGGACGCAACATTGATCGTGGCTATGGCGATGTTGGTGTGTTTGAAGTCGGAAATGTCTTTTGGGGTCAAAAGCCGGAAGAGCAAATCCTATCTGCGTGCGCGTTACGTGCAGGAACAACCGGTAAGCATTGGGCGGAAGAGACACGGAAGGTTGATGTGTATGATGCCAAGGCGGATGCGCAGGCAGCGCTCGTTGCGGCAGGTGCGCCAGACAACATGCCTGTTTTTGATGAAGCACCTTCCTACTATCATCCTGGTCGCAGCGGCAGTTTCCGTCTTGGAAAAAATCTGTTGGGACATTTCGGAGAGCTTCATCCGGCGGTGCTTGAATCTTGCGGTGTGCAGGGGCCTGTCGTGGCGTGTGAGCTTTATCTGAATGAGATTCCACAATCGCGGCAAACAGGAACGGCGCGGAATTTATTGAAGCTTGAGCCGCTTCAGCCCGTAAGCCGCGACTTTGCGTTTTTGATGGATGAGGATGCTCTTGCCGATAAACTTTTGAAAGCGATCCGCAGTGCGGATAAGACGCTGATCAGCGATGTTGTGATCTTTGATGTGTATCAGGGCAAAGGCGTTGAGGAGGGCAAGAAATCCGTTGCTGTTTCCGTGACGCTGCAACCTCAAGGAGCGGCCTTAACAGAGGCTGCGCTCGAGGGTGTCAGTGCCAAGATCGTGGGCGCCGTTACCAAAGCCACAGGCGGCGTGTTGCGGGGGTAAGAGATCCGGGTTTTTATTCACTGGAAGTGTTATACTTTCTGGACAATTTACAATGCATTATATTCGCTTCATGTATCAATGTTGGCTCTTCTCGTGGAATGATCTCTTCCAGCTTCATCCCGCCATATTTGACCGTTAGGAGATACAGCATATTGTCCAGCATGGCGAAAACAAGCATATGCTTGCGAACACAAAAGCATGTTGTCTGTTTTGAAAAAGGCCTTTCCTTCAACAGATCGGGAAATTCTGCTATCGTCTTAAGGGTATCCTCAATATCGGACATATATTTGCTGCCGATTTTTTTGCCCCATTTTTCAATGGATTCCTTTTTTATTTTTTCTAAATCAGAAAGGGCTCTTCGCGTAAAGCGGATTTCCATCATATTTTATTTCCATCCTTCTTTTTCCCGCTTCTTAAATTCTTTAAGCGCATCGTTAAGAGAACCATTAAATGCAATCGTTCGTCCTGCTATTGCATCTTGATAGCCTTCAAGAACGGCTTCTCGAAGTTTGGCGGCTTCTATGCGCTCTTTTTTTTCCCTAATGAGAGAACGTAAAAATTCGCTCGGTGTTGAGTATTCTGTTCCATCCCCACAGTTGCTATCGATGAAAGAACGAAGCTCATCTGTGAGCGATAGATTTAGCGTTGCGGTCATATCCAAACCCTTCTTCTAGTTGGCATGTCTCCTATTATATAGGTTTTGGCATTAATAATCAATAAATGCCAAGAAATATTCTTACATTCTAGTGGTCTATTTAGGTGACATAAGGTCACTAGGCTCCTGAGCCTAAAGCGTGGCTTCACCTGGTTGCCAGTTGCAAGGGCATAGGCCGCCATTTTGCAAGGCTTCCAGAACGCGAAGAACTTCATCAACATTGCGGCCTACATTCAGGTCTGTGACACTGGCAAAGCGGATGATGCCTTGGGGGTCTGTGATGAATGTCGCGCGTTGTGAGACTCCGGCATTGGGGTCAAGAATGCCAAGCGCGGTCGAGAGCCCTCTTTTAACATCGGCGAGCATTGGAAATGGCAGATTTTTTAAAGATGCGTTTTCTTTCCGCCACGCAAGATGCACATATTCGGAATCAATACTGGCACCATATAAGTGAGCCCCCAGTTTTTTGAATGCTTCATGCTTGTTCCCGAATGCTGCGATTTCCGTGGGGCAGACAAAGGTGAAGTCCATTGGCCAGAAGAAAAAGACAGCCCATGAATCTCTGTTGGCTTCATCTGTTATGGTGATGAATTCTTCGTTTTGTTTGGTTGATATTGTGGCTTTAAGGGAGAAAGAAGGAAATTTTTGTCCGACGCCTAGCATGATTTTGTCTCCTCAATTAGTGGTACGAAATTAGTACTGTAACATAGCCTTGCCGTTTTGCAATAAGAAAAAGGCCCGACTAAATAGCCGAGCCTTCTTCGTCTCAACAAAATTGTTGATCTTATTTTTCCGTCGCTTTTTTAAGTTTGGAAAGAGGGCGCATTTTAACGCGAACGCTTGCAGGTTTAGCTTCGGCTTTCATCATCTCGCCCGTTGCTGGATTACGGATCAGAGTTCCGGCTTTGCGCGCAGGAATCTTGCGAAGTGTAACTTTGAACATTCCAGGGAAGGTGAATTCGCCAACGCCACGTGGGTGAATTGATCCCATCATGACTTCTTCAAGAGATGCCAAAACGCCAGAGATCGTTTTGCGTGGCAGGTCGTTTTGTTCTGCGAGCAAGCCGATGAGGGCTGATTTGGTGAGTGTCTCTTTTACAGGACGGGTTTTTGATTCAGCTGTCGCTGTTTCTTTTTTCTTTTGAGCCATAATGATCTCCAATGGTTGAACTGTTGCGCAGGATAATAAACTCCTGACTCTTAACAAAGTACCTACAAAAAGAGTTAGCGGCACTCTTTGGTTCGTGCAAGCAAACTTGACGTAAAAACGGCGGTTTAGTCAAAAAAAGCCGTGAAATTCGCTAAAACAGGCAAAAATATCACAGAGAATCAGGGGAGGAATGTCAAAATGCCCTAGAAAACAGGCATTTTCTATTGGTAGAATCAATCCATCCAGTTGAGCTGAACCTTGGCCAGCGCGTAAGACATGGCCCAGTGGCGCGAGATTTCCTCAGGCGAAAAGCCCTTGAGCTTTAAGTCATCAGTGCAGCATTCGCCTTGTTTTTGGATGATTTCTATGATGGCTTCAATCATCTCATCGTGCGGTGTGTAGCCGCTTGTTTTTTTGGGGGAGTCTATAATGGCCATTGTCTTTTGTTTCTTTAAAAATAGGGGTGAATGATTTAATTGATCATCTTGGTTACATCCAAATCGACGATAAAGCGGATGGCGTTTTCATAAAGGCGCATGGGTAAATCTTCGAGAGCATCTAATTTGAACTGTGCTAGAAATACGGAAGCGACAGTTTCTTGAGAGATTTGTTGTTTGTGCGCCGTGTAAATTATAAGGCTGGTTAGAGAGAGCGCGCGTCGGTGATTGATCTTCGCTTCTCTTTCGCGCAAGAAAGCAAGACCAGAGCGCAAAAGACGAAGCTTCTCAGGCGAGATGTCTGGGCCTTGTTCGGCCATGGCGGCATCAAAAATCTCTTCGGGGGTGAGGGGTGTCTTTTTGTTCATCGGTGAGGCTCTTTCCCTATGTGTTAAACGGCGGCGCTGATGCACGGGTCTGTGACGCTCAGGAAGTAATTCCAGCGGTCCTCCAGATCCATTTCGCAGGGGTGTTTAATGCGGCTTGAGCGTTCC
>JBFXDW010000013.1:0-25463 GCA_050180745.1 Bdellovibrionales bacterium
CTTTTTGGGCAGAAAAATCCTTGATAAAAAACCTCATCTCGAGAACAAACTGGACCACATCTTTAAAGCCTTGGAAAAATACGCCGCTGCTTTTATTTTATCCTATCGCTTTATGTATGGCGTACGAAATGTGAGCGCGCTAGCAATCGGCATGAGTCCTATGCCATGGCGATATTTTGCGTTTTGGAATATGATTGCCTCGTTTTTATGGTCTTTAACATTTTGTGGCGGCGGCTATCTATTAGGAATCATCCTTGAATCAATGGGAATGAACATCCGAGAAAGTGAGAGCTTTGACGTTCATCAAATCACAATAGGGATTCTTTTGGTTGTTATAGTCATTGTCTCTCTTCGCGTTTGGGGATGGCGCAACAAATTAAAAGACAGTTCGACGACCGAATAACCACCTGTTTTCAATAAAGAATCTACATGCCCATAGGCTTTTCTTTACTTTAGTGCGCGATTTGGTTAATAAAAAATGTCACAAATGAGGCTATAAAACCTCTAGACAGATCGGCATTGAGGGCCTAGAGAAAACCCTCTCGCGCCGAACGAGTTTATCTCGGCCCCTTTGTAATGAGGTTATGGCGGCGCAAAACTTTGGACTAAACATAAATTAACAACAGAAGGCTATGCAGACCATGAGTGAGATTACGGAAAGCGTAAAGAAGATTGTCATCGAACATTTGGGCGTTGATGCGGCAAAAGTCACGGAAACAGCCAGCTTCATCGATGATCTAGGCGCAGATAGCTTGGATACCGTTGAGCTTGTAATGGCCTTCGAAGAAGAATTCGGTGTCGAGATTCCTGATGATGCAGCTGAAAAGATCGTAACGGTCAAAGACGCTGTGGACTTTATCACAGAAAAAAAGTCAGCCTAAGTTTCTTAAAGTAAGGCTTCCTGTCATGAGAAGAGTTGTTGTAACAGGATTGGGAATGCTAACTCCTTTGGGAGTTGGCGTTGCCCATAACTGGAAACAAATCACAACCAGCCAAAGCGGAATACGTGCGATCACGGGATTCGATGTCAGCGATATCTCTTCGCGCGTGGCTGGGCAGGTACCTCGTGGCGACTTTGATACCGAATTTAACCCTGACACATATATCCACCCCAAAGAGCAGAAGAAAATGGATATCTTTATCCATTATGCGCTCGCGGCAGCCAAAGAGGCCATTAAAGACAGTGGATATGCGCCCACGACAGAGGAAGAACAGGATCGCGCAGGCGTTCTGATTGGCTCTGGCATCGGGGGGCTTAATGAGATTTATGAGACCTCGATCACAATGAAGGATCGCGGTGCGCGACGCGTCTCTCCATTTTTCATTCCCAAGAGTCTAATCAATCTGGCCTCAGGGCAAATTTCGATAGACCACCATTTCCGTGGCCCTAACCATTCTGTCGTCACAGCATGCGCCAGCGGTAGTCATGCCTTAGGTGATGCAGCACGATTTATTGCAGCCGGAGACGCGGACGTCATGTTGGCTGGTGGCACAGAAGCCGCTGTATGTCGCTTGGGCGTTGCGGGATTTTGTTCTATGCGCGCTCTTTCAACAGCGTACAATGATACACCTGAAAAAGCCTCGCGACCTTTTGATAAGGACCGAGATGGTTTTGTTATCGGGGAGGGCGCTGGGGCGCTGCTCTTAGAAGAATATGAACATGCCAAAGCACGTGGCGCCAGAATCTATGGTGAGCTTGTGGGGTATGGCCTTTCAGGCGATGCTTATCATATGTCGGCCCCTGCGGAAGATGGCAATGGCGGATATCGCGCTATGAAGATGGCGCTGAAAAAAGCAGGGCTAAATCCTGAAGACATTGATTATGTCAATGCACACGGAACATCGACTCCGGCAGGGGATGAAATCGAAGCACGGGCCGTCAAACGTCTGCTCGGCAGTGCTGTTGACGGTGTCATGATGTCTTCGACAAAATCAGCGACAGGGCACTTGCTGGGCGCGGCTGGCTCTGTGGAAGCGATTTACTGCCTGAAAGCGATGGAGACAGGTATCATTCCTCCGACACTCAATCTGGATAATGTCTCCGAAGGCTGCCAAGGCATTGACCTTGTGCCTTATACCGCTAAAGAAAAAGCGGTTAACATTGCACTATCCAACTCTTTTGGCTTTGGCGGCACAAACGCAAGTTTGGTGTTCAAGAAAATATAGCCTGTGTCCCGCTTTCAAAAGGCGTTTTGACTCTTGAATCAACCCTATTCTTGCCACAATTCCTGTGTTAGAATCCTCATACATTTTGTCTAACAAAAGGGAATCAATAGAATGAAAAAACCGATTCGTGTTGCCGTATTGGCAGTGGCTCTTGGCGTGCTCGCTCTGCCCGTTGTCGCTAAAAAGGACGACCCAGTCGTTGCCGTTGTCAATGGCACCCAAATTTATCAATCAGAAGTTCTGCGTGAGCTGCAATCTATGGGACCTCAAGCAGCCCAGCTTCCTCCACAAATCTTGTATCCTAAACTGCTTGATAAGCTGATCGTTACGAAACTTGTTTCCAAGAAAGCGTATGCAGCTAAAACTGATAAGGATAAAGAAGTTCAGGAACGCCTTAAAGATGCCGAAGAAACGATCGTTTCTGATATCTTCCTGAGAAATACTATCAAGCCAAAAATTACCGATAAGATGATTAAAGCGCGCTATGACGAGCTGGCTGGAAAGTTCAAACCTGAAGATGAAGTGCGGGCACGTCATATTCTAGTAAAAACAGAAGATGAGGCAAAAGATCTGCTGAAGAAAATCAAAGGCGGCGAAGATTTCGCCAAGCTGGCGATTGAGCATTCCACAGACTCTGGCTCCGCCAAGCAAGGGGGAGACCTCGGGTACTTCACCAAAAATGCCATGGTTAAGCCATTCGCTGAAGCAGCCTTTAACCTAAAGGCTGGGGACATCACCGAAAAGCCAGTTAAGACAGATTTCGGCTATCACGTCATCAAAATTGAAGATCGCCGGAAATCATCACCACCACCGCTGAGCGAAGTGAAAGAGCAAATCTCGAACCAAGTTGGCCAAGAATTGGTTAACAACTATATCGAGGACCTACAAAAGAACGCGAAGATTGAGAAATTCAACTTCGATGGCTCAAAGGTTGAAGTGAAGAAAGAAGAGAAAAAGGAAGAAACGAAGAAGTAGTTCTTTTTCACCTTTTATAAGAGCCCGGCGGAACATCTCCGTCGGGCTTTTTTTGAAGGATTTTATTATCCTCAAGATTGCTTTATAGAAGGGAAGGGATTATATATCCTTTCCGCTGTCGGAGAGTAGCTCAGCCCGGTAGAGCACCACGTTCGGGACGTGGGGGCCGGAGGTTCGAATCCTCTCTCTCCGACCATCGGAAGCATGGGATGTTGAACCTCCCCCTCAATACTCCCGCTGGACAGTGAAGTCGATCAGATCCAAAAGGGCAGTCTTATAAGCGCTGTCAGCAAACAATCCTAAAGAATCCCTCGCAATCGCTGCATAGTGCCGCGCACGCGCCATGCTGTCTGTTAGCGCCTCATGCCTTACAACAAGCTCTTGCGCACGCGGAAAATCGCCAGCCTGTTGTCCCCCACAGCTCATCACACGTTGCCAAAAACTACGTTCGGCCTCATCTCCACGGCTTACCGCCAAGATAACAGGCAAGGTTATTTTGCCTTCACGAAAATCGTCACCAACTGTTTTGCCCAGATTTTCCTCGACCGCCGCATAATCCAGAACATCATCGACAATCTGAAACGCAATTCCTAGATTCAACCCGAAGGTACGCAAAGCCTCTTCTTCAGACACAGGCCTTGCAGCGACAACCGCACCAACACGGCAAGCCGAGGCAAAAAGCTCTGCCGTTTTAGCGCGCACAATCTCAAGATAAGCTTGCTCGCTCGTACTGCAATCATTTTGAGCCGTCAGCTGCAAAACTTCGCCTTGAGAGATCACAGCAGAGGCATTCGACAAAATTCGCAATACATCCAGCGAACCATCCTCAACCATAAGCTGAAACGCACGCGACAATAGGAAGTCGCCTACAAGGACACTTGCTTGGTTGCCAAAAACAGCATTAGCCGAAGGACTTCCTCGTCGCAGAGAGCTTCCATCGACAACATCATCATGCAGCAATGTCGCGGTATGAAGCAATTCTACGGCTCCTGCGAGCTTGTGATGGCGCGCACCGTTATAGCCGCACAAACGCGCCGCCGCCAACGCCAGAAGAGGGCGGATACGCTTCCCCCCTGCACGAATAATATGATCCGCCAATGAAGCGACGAGTGGCACATCGCTTTGCATTCTGCTTACAATCATCTGGTCCACAGCCGCCATATCGGTGGCCAAAAGCCCCGCCAGCCGCTTCAGAGCATTCGTCGAAACGTGGTTTTTATCACTGTGCCGCAAAGGAATGATTGTAGCCATGGCGATGAGCTTATAATAAGCTTATGCTATGCGTAAAGGTTTTTTGAGAAAGGCGGGAAATCTTCTCCGAAACCTCTCTGACCCCCAACCCCTGACAACCGATGAATACTCTCGACTTTCTTCTCGATAGCCGCATATGCGTTGAGCAACCTTCAGAAGGTTATCGAATCGCTGTTGATACATTATTGCTCGCCAGTACCATATCTGAAAATAATGGCGCCCGCATCCTCGACATGGGGTGCGGCGTAGGAGGGGTTATGCTAGCTGTAGCATGTCGTCTTGAGAGCGCGCACATAACAGGGCTTGAACTTCAGTCCGATCTGGCAGAACTCTGCCGAAAGAACATAGAGCGCAATCATTTTGCGGGTCGTCTTTCCGTTGAAGAAGGCAGTGCCACACAAGCGCAATCTCATATGGCCGCACAGTTTGACCAGGTTATGATGAATCCTCCTTTTCACGATTCAGCACGACATGATGGCTCTCCAAACAAATCAAAAGAGCGTGCTAACTTAGAGCAACGCGGCGAGATTGAACAATGGATAGCCTCAGCCGCTCACGCAACGCATGAGGATGGTGTTCTGAGCATGATTACGCGCACCGACCGCCGCGATGAAATGATCGAAAAACTAAACGTTCATTTTCCACATCTCTATATCAAACCCATCTGGTCCAACGATAAGGGGCGCAGCAAAAGAATACTGTTGCGCGGCTTTAAGAAAGGGGAGACTGGAGTCTGGGAACAACCGCCTTTTATCCTCTATGGCCCCGATGGCCGTTATTCGGAAGCTGGAAACAGGCTCTTACGCGAAGCAGAGGAGATGGAATTTTAAGAAAACACTTGTAATGCGTCATGTTACATGATACAAAAGGAGTATCACTATGAGTAAAAAACACCCCACCCATCCTGGAAAAGTTATAAAGCTTCGTTGCTTAGAGGCCCTCGACTTAACTGTAACAGAAGCCGCAAAAAGCTTGGACGTATCTCGTCCTAACTTTTCTGCATTATTAAATGAAAAAATGGGTGTTTCCCCCGACATGGCCTTAAAGCTTGCTCATGTTTTCGGAGGCACTCCTGAAATGTGGCTAAAGCTCCAAATGCAATACGACCTTGCAAACGCACGAGAAAAATTCTCTCCTGAGCGCCTTATCAAGCACGCACCTTCCTCTGCCTATTCGGAAGAGCAAAGAGTGTAGTTTCTACCACTCAAACCCAACTTCTGACAATTTTGCAGGGACGTCCACAAAATTATCGGCAAGTCCATCCGCATCAAGCTCTTCGAAATCCGCCGCATAGCCATGTGTCATCAAAATGCACTTAACCCTCGCCGCCTTGCACGCAGCAACATCCGCAGGACCATCGCCAAGGAAAAGAGTAGCTTCCACAGGCGCTCCCAATTTCTCTAAAACCCCCGTGACATGACCCGGATTGGGCTTATGCACCATGAAGGTATCTCCCCCTGCGATAAAGCCAAAATACTTGGCCAGCCCCAGAGTCTCCAAAACCGCATGCGTGGCCTCATCCGGCTTATTTGTGCAAACGCCCAGCTTAATCCCCTTAGCTTGGCAATTGTCCAAGAACTCGCGCGCGCCCTCGTAAACTTGCGCTGGATCGGGGTCTATCTTGCGATAATGGGCTATAAATTTCTGCACATAAGGAAAGAGATCATCCGCCTCACAACCGCCCGTTTTAACCAGCGCCCGCCGACATAGCTCCATGGCGCCATCGCCAATCATAGCTTTAACCTCTGGCACAGTCAGGGACTCGCGCCCCTCGTCCGCCAGCATCTTATTAAGCCCTTGCGTGATATCATGGGCGCTATCGAGCAGCGTCCCGTCAAGATCAAAAAGAACAGCCTGTAATTTAACCATGTCAAATCCTTGTTGTTTTTCCTCTGTGATTCCGCTTCATCATATGGCAAAAAGAGGCCATGAAAAAGCTTAAAAACAAAGATAACACGCCTTTAGCCTGCATTATCCTCGCTGCAGGGCAGGGAACCCGCATGAAATCAAGCCTTCCTAAGGTGCTTCATAAGATTGCAGGATCACCAATGATTGCCCACGTCATCTGCGCGGCACAAGAGGCGGGGGCCAGCCAAATCATCCCCGTCATCGCACCTGCCATGGATGATGTACGCGCAGTCACGGCTCCCTATGAGTGCGCCATCCAAAAAGAGCCCTTGGGTACCGGCGATGCCGTTAAAGCCGCCAGAGGCCCTCTAAACGATTTTCAAGGCCATATCATGGTGCTTTTTGGAGACACGCCCTTAATAAAGGGGACCTCTCTTGAAACGCTACTGGATAGAAAAAACGCAACTAGCGCGGCCATGGTCGTCAGCAGCTTTACTCCCGATGATCCAGCATCCTATGGTCGATTAATGATCAACGATGTAGGCGAGCTTGAAGGGATTGTCGAAGCCGCTGATGCTACCCCCGAACAGCTTTGCATCAAAAGCTGTAACGGCGGCATTATGCTGTTTGATTCAGTGCTTTTGTGGCAACTCTTGGAGCAATTAGGTAACAACAACGCCAAGGGCGAATACTACCTGACCGACTGCGTAGCTCTGGCTCGAGCAAGAGGACAAAAAGTCGTCACCGCTGAACTTGATACTCAAGACACCTCTGGTGTCAATACACGCATCCAATTGGCAGAAAGTGAAAAAGAAATGCAAAAGCGCCTCAGACACGCCGCTATGGAAGCGGGCGTAACCATGCAAGATCCAGACAGCGTTTTTCTGTGTCCTGACACTAAGTTTGGCCGCGACGTTGTCATTGAGCCTCATGTAGTCTTTGGCCCTCATGTTACGGTTGGCGACAATGTAACTATCCGCGCCTTTTCGCACATCGAAGGCGCGACAATAGACGAAGGCGCAATCATAGGCCCCTATGCACGGTTACGGCCCGACACACATATCTGTAAAAACGCAAAAGTCGGTAATTTTGTTGAAGTCAAAAAAGCAACCTTGGAAGAGGGCGCTAAAGTCAATCATCTAAGCTATATTGGCGACGCACGCGTAGGATCCCGCAGCAACATAGGCGCGGGCACGATTACATGTAACTATGATGGCTTTAATAAATCGAAGACGGATATTGGTGAAGGCGTTTTTATCGGCTCGAACAGCGCTCTTGTCGCACCAGTCAAGATTGGCGATGGCGCATTTATTGCGGCGGGGAGCACTATTACAAAGGATATTCCAGCAGAAGCCCTAGCGCTTGCACGTGCGCCACAGGATAACAAAGATGGCCTAGCCAAGCGCCTGAGAGAAAGAAAAGAGAGCGGAAAGAAGTAAGACCGAGGCTATATTAGCGCTATCTATTCAGACAGTTCTTTCATCAAGCGTTCTATGCGTATTGTCATATCACCTTTCTTGTTTGAGACTTTTATAACTTGGTTTAGCCTAGCAATAACAGTCTCATGCTTTCCTTTTGTAAAAGCGATATGCCCCTTCATAACCTTCAACGGCGTAGATAGCATTTGTACCTTGCCCGCAAGTTTTTCTTTTTGAATAATATAAAGTCCCACAAGGCGATCACAAGGATAAGCGTCTATACGGCCCAGCGCTAATTTCTGAAAATTAGCCTCATGAGATGTTACTCGATCCAACGTAAACTTATCCGCACGATCAAAACCTTCGCCATAGGTATAACCAAGCATAGCTCCGATACGCATCTCCGCTAAACTCTCTAGACGACCATCAAAAGACCATGTGCTGTCTTGTCTTGTGAAAAAGACAAGAGGATTATCAATGATGGGGTCCGTATAGTCAAGGTCAGGCAACCGTTCCTTCGTCTTATAGCAATTAAAAACCCCATCAACATGTCCCGTTTTGACCGCTTCCAAGGCTCTCGTAAAAGGCATGAAAACAAGTTTTAAAGGCACATTGGCATGCTTAAAAATATCCTGTACCGCCTCAACGAGAAGCCCTTTGGGAGCCCCCCATTCCTGATACTCATAAGGCGGAAAATCGACATAAGCCAAGGTCACTGGCTTATCCTGTGCAACAACAGGGCAGGCAAGCAGCGAAAACGCGAGTAATAAGAACAGAAAGAAGGCTCTCATCCGCACCTCAGAGTCAAAAAGAGTTCCCCGCAGGGTAGCAGGCTTCAGGCAGTTTGCAAGAGGCCTATGAAACATCACAGAACCGCCCACGCCTCGCCGGAGAAAATATCGCGTACCTGCGCCAAAAGAGCAGAGGAGGGCGGCGGCGTTTCAGTAAGCTCATAATCATAGCCCAACTGCTTCCACTTGGATTCTCCCATTTTATGGAAAGGGAGAATCTCAACACGCTCGACATGGCCAAGCTCGATCAGAAATGCTTTCAGCGCTCGAAAATGCTCCATATCATCCGTCAAATCAGGCACCACCACACAACGCACCCACATCTTCTTCCCTTTTTCGGCAAGCAGGCGGGCAAACTCTAGAGTCGGCCCAAGCTCTCCCTTCGTCACACGCTTATACGTGTCCGGATCAAAGGATTTGATATCGAGCAAAAACAAATCGGTTACGTCTAAAAGCTCGTCCGCAACCTTTCTCCCCACACAGCCGGAGGTATCAAGAGCAGTATGAAGACCAGCGACCTCCTTACAGCCCCGAAAAACGGCAGTCACAAAATCCTGTTGCAGCAAAGGCTCACCACCGCTGATCGTGACTCCGCCGCCCGTACGTTTCATAAAATCAGCATACGCCGTGATTTCCTGAACAAGTTCACCAGCACTGCGTAACGTGCCATCTTTCATAAAGCGCGTATCGGGATTATGGCAGTAAAGGCACCGCAAGGGACAGCCTGTTAAAAAGACGACAAACCGTACGCCCGGACCATCGACGGTACCAGCCGTTTCAACAGAATGGACATAGCCCATGGGGGTCGGGGGGCGGGGATCAGGGGTCGGGGTATCTGTCGTCACATTTCTCTCTTTACGTCTCAATAAAAAACACCGTCATGTGTGGACGGCCTGGCGAAGTCATCACGAGGCGCTATTTTTTAGGTCCGCGAAAAGAAGAGGTAACTTTGCATTTCTCTCCCAGTCTTTCACACCCTTTCCGTCATTCCCGCGAAGGCGGGAATCCCATTTTGGTAAATTCATAATTGGTAAATTCATAATTTGCAGCTCTTGTCTTTTTTACAAATTTTGGGAAAACAAATGGGATTCCCGCCTTCGCGGGAATGACGGAAATGTGATTGCGGCCTGAGAGAGAAAAGCAAAGAAAGCTCCTTCCTAAATACTCTCATGGAACGTCCGGTTCACAACATCAAGCTGTTGTTCTTTGGTCAGCTTGATAAAGTTCACGGCATAACCTGAAACACGGATTGTCAATTGAGGATATTTCTCGGGATGAGCCATTGCATCCAAAAGAGTCTCGCGCTTGAAGACATTCACGTTCAAATGATGCGCCGCGCGCGCAAAATAGCTGTCCAAAATCCCCACTAGATTGCTCGTCCGGTCGTTATCCGTCCGTCCCAACGCCTCGGGTACGATTGAGAAAGTATTCGAGATGCCATCCAAGGAATCCTCGTAAGGCAGCTTGGCGACTGAGGATAAGGATGCCAACGCCCCCTTCATATCGCGCCCATGCATCGGATTGGCTCCGGGCGCAAAAGGCTCTCCAGCTTTACGTCCATCAGGCGTACTGCCTGTCTTTTTCCCATAAACAACGTTCGAGGTGATCGTCAGGATCGACTGGGTTGGTGTTGCGCCACGATAGGTTTCTTTGGTTTTCAGCTTACTCATAAAGGCCGAAACTAACTCTGTGGCAATGCTGTCCACGCGTTCGTCATTATTGCCGTATTTTGGAAAATCGCCTTCGATCTCAAAATCGGTCGCTAAACCATCCTTATTACGAACCGCCTTAACACGCGCATATTTAATCGCTGACAAAGAGTCGGCTACAACCGAAAGCCCCGCTATACCACAAGCCATGGTGCGTAAGATATCCCGATCATGCAGCGCCATTTCTATGCGCTCGTAAGAGTATTTATCGTGCATGTAGTGAATAATGTTGAGCGCATCCATATAGACCTGAGACAACCATTCCATCATCTCATCAAAACGGCCTCGAACCTCTTCATACTCAAGAATATCGCTTGAGAGCGGAGGCAGGGCAGGGCCGATTTGCTCGCCCGAGATTTCATCGCGCCCCCCATTCAGCGCATAAAGAAGAGCCTTAGCTAAATTTGACCGCGCACCAAAGAACTGCATTTGCTTGCCAATCCGCATCGCCGACACACAGCACGCGATCCCGTAATCGTCGCCCCAATAATCGCGCATCATGTCGTCATTTTCATACTGGATAGAGCTTGTCGCGATCGACATCTCTGCACAATAATTTTTAAAATTCTCAGGTAAATCCTCAGACCACAACACAGTCAAGTTAGGCTCTGGCGCAGGACCAAGGTTCGTCAGCGTGTGCAAAAAACGATAGCTCGTTTTTGTCACCAAATGTCGCCCGTCTTCGCCAACACCGCCCAAGCATTCCGTCACCCATGTGGGATCGCCAGAGAAGAGGGCATTGTAATCAGGTGTCCGCGCAAAGCGAACCATACGCAGCTTCATCACGAAATGATCTATGATCTCTTGAGCCTGACTCTCGGTAAGCAGACCACGTTGCAAATCGCGCTCAAAATAAATATCCAAAAATGTCGCAACACGCCCCAGCGACATAGCCGCACCGTTTTGATCTTTGACAGCTGCCAGATAAGCAAAATAGGTCCACTGTACAGCTTCATGCGCATTACAAGCCGAATTAGAAATATCAAAACCGTAAGAGGTCGCCATGACCTCAAGATCTTTCAGAGCTTTAATTTGCTCTGCAATTTCCTCACGCAGGCGAATAGTCTCTTCATTGATCTTGTCGTTAAGTGAAGCGAGCTGGTTTTTTTTATCCTTAATCAATCGCGCCGTACCATAAAGCGCAACACGACGATAGTCGCCAATAATGCGGCCCCGTCCGTAGCCATCGGGAAGCCCCGTTACAATCCCCGCCTTTCGCGCTTTCTTGATACGCGGCGTATAGGCATCAAAAACGCCGTCATTATGCGTTTTGCGGTATTTTGTGAAAATCTCCTCTAAGGCAGGGGCCATCTGATAGCCATAAGCCTCAAGCGAAGCCTTGGCCACACGATAGCCTCCAAACGGCATCAAGGCCCTCTTGAAAGGCTTGTCGGTTTGCAGTCCCACAATTTTCTCATGCGCTTTGTCGATATAGCCAGCCTCATGCGAGGTGATCGTAGAAACGATGCTGGTATCCATATCCAAAGTGCCGCCTTTTTTGATCTCTTGCTGGATCAAGTCGCAAACTTTGGCCCATAATTCTTTCGTTTCCTTCGTCGCAGGCTCAAGAAAAGCAGAATCCCCTCCATAGGGCACATAATTCTCTTGTATGAAATCACGCACATTGATTTCGTTTTTCCACAACAAACCCTTCAATTCACAAGGAATTTCTGTATTTTCGAGGATTTCACCTAAAGGAGTTACGGGAAGAGCCATTGGGGAATCTTTCCTTTTTTGATTCTTGGGACCTCAAGCTCTTCCTTTACCGAAAATTAACCAGAAAATCAACCTAGTTCATTGTTTTCAAAGAAAAATCCTTGCTGCAGCGCAGCAAAAATTAGCGTGCTGCGCGAAAGAAAATGTTTTGAAACTAAAATCATTCAGCTTATTTCAATCTTTTCGTGTATAATAGGGCTGTATTTTCTAAATAAATCTTACGATTTTCTAACCCCAATAAGCATTAACCAAACAAGGCTATTCTAATAATGAAAAAAGAAAAAAGACTATCCGCATTGTTTGCACAACTTGCCGATCAAGTTTTTGGTGCAATCACAGATCCTGACAAAAAAAATCGCCTTGAACAACGCTATCAACAAGAGGCCGATCAGGAAAAGAAACGAGCCTTTCTTGTCGGGCGAGCTATGCTAGAGCCAGAGGACAAAAGGGATCCTTTCATTGATCTTGTTCACGAACAAGCAAAAGACATCACAAAAACAAGACGGCTTGCCACACGGGATCATTTAACAGGTGTATTTAACCGCCGCACCTTTGAAGAAATGGCCAACAAATCTTGGGCCGCTAGTAAACGTACGGGTGATCCTGTTTTTGTTATGATGTTTGATCTTGATCATTTCAAAAGCGTCAATGACACTTATGGGCATGCGGCTGGTGATCATGTTCTCAAGAAAACCGCTAAAATCATAGATAAAACGCTTCGCAAATCCGACGTTTTTGCCCGTTGGGGTGGTGAAGAGTTCATCGCATGCGGCAGCGCGAAACCTCCAGAAAGTTCAAGACAAAACATTACAGCACTTGCTGATCGGGTTCGCGAGGCAATTGAGAAAACCGAATTCAATTTTGAAGGAAAGACGATCCCTGTCACAACAAGTATCGGCGTTGCTATTGTTGATCCATCAACAACATCTTTATTAGAAGCCCAACAAAAAGCCGACAATGCCCTGTATGAAGCTAAACATAATGGACGCAATCGCGCTGTCATCAAAAACCTAGCGGCACAAAGCGTAAAAGCAGCACCGGATATCCCGACTAAAAAAACTAGCGCCACACCAAACGCGAAACAGCCCATTCCACAATAGATGGACGAAAATTTTCAAATACCGCCACGTGCTCTCAAGGTCCCTTTACTCCCAGAAGTGGAAGAGGGTGCGGCTGTATCAAATCAGCCCCCACAAAAGAAATCCAGCCGCCGCATTCTTCCCAAAAAGAAAAAGGTAGCAACAGAACCACAAAGACCGGAGCCTACCACAAACACACTACTCTACGGAGCTGATGGCAAACTCTCTCCAACGCCTACAGGCAAATTTATAGACCTCAATGCAGGATGATATCTATAGCCTATGTCAGATAAAATGATCATTTATACCGCCGAGATTTTTTACCATGGCAAGGCAAAGTTCGCAGGTTATATAGGCATATTACCAAGAACTTTAACAACGCCATGGGGGAAAAGATCAAGGTATAAATGATCATTTTATCTGACATAGGCTATATGAGCACGTATTACGCTGAAGGCGCACGCTCACGCGCTTTCATCTCTTGCCAGAGCGTTTCCATCTCATCAAGACAGACGTCTTTGATCTCGCGCTTTTGCGCGAGAAGGGCGGTTTCTATGCCGCGAAACCGACGCTCAAACTTGCGGTTCGTCCGCCGCAAAGCCGTTTCAGGATCTATACCCAATTGCCGCGCCAGATTAATCACGACGAACAGAACATCACCAAATTCATCCTCCATAGCGTCCTTGTTATTCGCTTCGATTTCAACGATTAGCTCGTTCATTTCCTCATGGATTTTCTCGATGATATCCAGCGGCTTGTCCCACTCAAACCCGACTCGTGCGGCGCGTTTTTGTAATTTCAGCGCACGCAAAAGCGCGGGCAGAGCAGTGTTGACTCCATCCAAAACAGAAGGGGGAGCACCCGTTTTTGCAGCTTCTTTTTCACGCTCTTTAGCTTTGTCATTTTCCCAATTTTTGATCACCTCATCAGGCGTTTTGACATCTCGGGTTCCAAAGACATGAGGGTGCCTTTGGACCATTTTATCGGCAACATTCTGGGCGATTTTCTCGAAGTCAAAGGAGCCATTTTCAGCTCCAATTTGAGCATGAAAAACGACGTGCAAAAGAACGTCGCCAAGCTCTTCAACGAGGTGATCATAGTCCAAATTTTCGGCGCCATTTTGAGCCGACAGGGGCATTAAATTGGGGGCCAAATTTGATGATCCAGAAGAGGAATTTTGATGCTTATTTTCGTCTAAATTCGAGGTCGAATTTTCCAAAATTTCGACGACCTCATAGGCTTCTTCGAGCAGGTCGGCAGCCAAAGATTTATGTGTCTGCGCAAGGTCCCACGGACACCCCCTTTCAGGGTCCCTCAAGCGTTTCATAACCTCAATCAGGTAGTCGATAGCGGTGCCCATAAATTCCCCTTTTGCATCGTGTTTTCCTAGCGTTTTAGCACATAAAGGGCGCTTTGAAACCTCCTATACTTAGTCGCATAAGATATATTATGTTAAATCAGCTATGTGAGATTACAGAGTGAAAAGGGCCGCTCACGCAAAGCCCAACAAGTGGCGCAACAAGATGGGACTTGCGCAGAAAAGCAAAGGAAACTAGGAGAAAACGTCAAAAAGACATCTAAAAACAAAGCAAAAACAGAAAGAAAACATCCCTAAAAAGCATATAAAATCAGTACATTAGGGCGCTTAAAGGGGGCCCTCAGCCCCCCCCAAAAACGGCACAAAAATCATGCCGGAAATAACGCGAAAAAAGACAAAAAAGGGATCAAAAAACACCCCTCATTTAGGCGCAAAAAAGGATCAAAAATCGCCCTCAAAAGACAGTAAGAATAAGAGCCAAAACCGCCCTCTCTAAGAAAACTGGGGATCAGGGATCAATGGCAAAAACCTCACCCAAAACCACCGGTTCCCCCTTACTCAGATTTCCAAAAAAACCATGCACACAGAAACACCCCAACGGCGCTCATAAGAAACGCCAGATATAAAACAGACGCACCCATCCATATGGACAGCAAAGCGTAAAGCGGCAGCACCAACAGCTCAAAAAAACAGAGTGTCATCTGCATGCCCGCACCATAGAGCAAGAGATGCTTCTTGCCGTTACGATAACTCAGATGAAGTCCTGTCACAGTACTGCCGCGCAGGAAATTGCGCGATATTTTATGCAAAGACTCCGTCAGGAAAACCATCAATGCTGTCTTCGCCAAAAAGATATAACTCAGCATGCAGGCACTATGGAGCAACAGCGCCGGACGAAATGAGCGTTTAACGCCTTTCTGGTCAATATAACGCCCAAACAAAAACGTCACCAGAAGCTCAACAATAATCGCAGCTGCGATCAAAATGCCCATCACATCAAATTCGCCAACCATCTTGTAAATAAAAATGGGCGCAATCACGCCAGCCCCTATAATCGTGAGCTGCAGCCCAAAGAGCGGCAAAAGATAAGGCGTAAACTCATTCTTGATGAAGATAAACAAGTCTTTCTGCTGAAAGTTATCAAAAGGTGGCATATGCTTTTGAAGACCCAAGAACGGCAGAACAGATAAAAACGTACACAGCGCCACAGGAACGCTCGCCACCGCATAAGAATAATGCGTCAAAAGATAGGAAAACAAGCCAACGCCCACAACACCCGCTATGCCGTCTGCAATTTGGCCAAAGGACATTTGGCGGCCTCGCACCTTATCATCTTTGACGAACAGCGCCTCAAGGACATCAAACACAGGAAAAAAGATCCCGCCTGCCAGCGCATAAAAAATAAAAGACGAAAAACCAATCCATATATTGCTCTCGCTATAAGACATCATGACGAAAAACATCAGCTTAAATAGCGCCGATATCGTCAACGCTTTAACAATACCAAGCTGAGAAATGAGCTTCAAACCCCACGGACAAAACGCGCCACGCAGTCCAAATTCAAGCCCAAAAAAGAGCAATACAAGCGGCAACGGCATGCCGATTTTAAGAAAATAAGCCCCCGTGAACGCATAAATCGCACTATCCGCCGCACGCCGAAATGCGCGGTGCCAATAGACTAAAGCATATTGTTTTTCAGCAAAATAAGGCGCAAAAAACGCCCGCGCTTTAGCAATCATAGATTTATTTCCAATCCATCGTAAGCAGGCTCAACACCTTTGGGCAAAGTCCTTATCAGTGTGTCATAATCCATCGTATGGTCCATATGCGTCAGGTAAGCACGCTCGGGCGCAATACGCTCAATCCACTCCAGAATTGTCGCCAGAGAAGCATGTTTGTTTTTGTAAGGATGCTCACGAATAGCGCCAACAACCCAAACCTTAACGCCTTTAAGCTTGGCCAGAGCTTCTTCATCAAGGCCGCTGACATCTGTCGAATAGCCGAAATCATTAAAACGATAGCCGCGTGAGAAACCATCACCATGGTTTTGCCAAAAGCTTTTCACTTTGACGTCATCAATTTGAAAATCAGTTTCATTGATTTCATGAACCTCAACAGAAGGAAGGATAAATTGAGCCTCAGCAGGTCGTGGCGCAAAAACAAAATCAAACCGCCGCTTGAGCGTTTCAAGAGTCGGCGCATCCGCATAAAGATCGACATCATGTCCAACATGCCAATTGATGCTGCGTATAGCATCAATCCCATGCGTATGATCTGCATGCGCATGCGTATAGAGGATCGCTGTCAGATCATCCAGCCCTGCCCTCAAAAGCTGTTCCCTAATGTCAGGGGAGGTATCAACGAGCAGGGTTGTTGCCCCCTCCTCCACCTTGATGGAAACGCGGCTGCGGCGATTTTTGGGGTTCTGAGGGTCGCAATCGCCCCAGTTATTGCCAATCAGCGGCACCCCCCCTGCCCCACCGCAGCCTAGAATAGTGATTTTCATTTTTCTGTTTTGCTTCGTTAGCCTATTGTTCATCCTGACAAAACTTTAGCATAGTATTTTCAGGAAGGAAGATCACTTCACTACTACAGCGCTATCGTTAAAGGAGGATAAACAGGGGGCGCAGCAGATTGCTGCTTTTTTTGTTTTTTTATTAAATTTCAACAAGAAACCTGCGTTTTTTATGAAAATAATGCAAAAGGCGCGAATTTGTGATAGAGTGGGCTGCAGATTAAAAGCATTTCTAAAAATTTTAAAAGCATTTCTAAAAATTAAGGAGTTTAATTATGACCGATTTGAACCAGTTTATGACAGAAGCAAAGGAAGGAAGATCTCCTTCTACTGGAAGAACAACCTCAGGAATGGTTGTAGGGAAGGCTCCCGACACTTTTGTGTTGACTTCAGGGCAGGTTCTTCAGATAAAAAGATGTGACGATGGCCAGCTCTCTCCCGTTGTACGTCCAGCAACTCCCGTAGAGCAATCTCTTTTCGAAAATGGGCAACGTCATTTTCATTCAAGCGATGTAGACGCGTTGATCGCCAAACGAAAAGAAGCCTTCCAAGCATATATTAAGGAAGCTCGTCAGAGGCAGCATGATGATGTGGATCGTCCTACCGTACAGATGCCGTGTTCCCCTTCAGGGCGTTTTAGCAAATTGGAGCTCTAAGAGTCTATCCTCGGAACTTTAGATTTCCTCTCCCTACAACGGGAGAGGAAAATCCTCCCACCCTCGTCATCCCCGTGAAAACGGGAATGACGGAAGGAACGGTCAAACCCTCCTCTATCATCTCTATCCAAAAAACTCTTGGTAATTAACTTCAAGAACGGCTTCTAGCTCCTTGATATCTATACCCTTTAAATCGGCCAAGAATCGGGCGGTGTGGGCCACATAAGCGGGCTCACAGACCTTTCCTCGGAAAGGCTCTGGCGCTAAATAGGGCGCGTCTGTTTCCACAAACATTCGGTTCAGTGGCACCATTTTGGCGACTTCGCGCACATTCTCTGATTTTTTAAATGTCAGCATGCCTGAGAACGAAAAATAAAAATCTATCTCGCACCCAAATTCGGCCAGCTCCCTATTCGAGCTATAGCAATGAAACACGCCGCGCAGTTTGCCCTCGTTCCCTTTGCGCTCTTCGGACAAAATGCGGATCGTGTCTTCCTCCGCATCACGCGTATGAATGACCAGAGGCAACCCTGTTTCTATAGCTGCACGAATGTGCGTACGGAACACACGCTCTTGTGCCTCACGCGGGGCGTTGTCATAGAAATAATCAAGACCCGCCTCCCCAAGCGCCACCATCTTAGGATGCTGGCTAAGCTCAACAAGCTCTTCAACCGAGATTTCTTCGCCTTCTTTTTCAGCCTCATGAGGATGAATGCCTAGAGCAAAGAAAACGTCCTTCTTGGTTTCGGCAAGATTTCGCGCGATGTCGAACTCATTCTTCTGGCAACCGATCGTCACGAAGCGCCCTACACCAGCCTCACGCGCCCGCGCCAGAATGCCGTCAACATCTTTGCTCATAGCCTTATAGCCAAGATGGCAGTGCGTGTCTGTTAGCATAAACTTTACTCTTTCAGAACGTCATCTCCGTGAAAACGGAGATCCATAATAAAGATACAACACAAAAATCCCGCTATCATGGATTCCCGCTTTCGCGGGAATGACAAGTTTTAGGAAATGTTGTTATTATTCACTTTCTTCCTCAACATAGCGCGGGAAGACCCCTTGAGGCGCTGGCAGAGCCGTCCCCGCCTGCAGAGCATGCGCCTTATCAAGGCACGAAAAATCGCGCGCATTTTCTGGCACCGCAAGTTGCTCCAGCATCTTGGCCATACTGTCGGGCATAAAAGGCTGCACAAGAATAGCAATCACACGCACCGTTTCAGCCAGCACATAAAGCACCGTCCCCATACGCACAGGATCAGTCTTTTTGAGCTTCCACGGCGCTTGCTCATCAATATAACGGTTTGAGTCGCCAATAAGCTGCCAAATAACCTCCAACGCCTTATGGAAGGCCTGCACCTCCATTTCAGCCCGCACCTTATCAAGCAGCCCATAGGCTTTGGCTAAATGAGCCTCATCCGCTTCACTCAAAGCACCAACCTCCGGCACAGCCGCACCGCAGTTCTTTTGGATCATGGATAAAGAACGCTGAGCCAAATTGCCAAGATCATTCGCCAGATCGCCATTCACGCGCCGTACCATAGCGGCATGAGAGAAATCACTGTCATTTCCAAAAGGCACTTCACGCAAAACGAAAAAGCGCGTTTGATCCAGCCCATATTTCTCAACCAGCATATTCGGATCAATCACATTCCCGAGTGATTTAGAAATCTTCTGCCCTTCATTAGTCCACCAGCCATGCGCAAAAATGCGTGTTGGAGGCTCTAGCCCCGCCGCCATCAAAAAGGCTGGCCAGTAAATCGCGTGGAAACGAAGTATATCTTTACCAACTACATGAACGGTGGCAGGCCAGAATTTTTTATAACTTTCTGCGCCCTGATCCGGATAACCCAACGCGGTGATATAGTTCGTCAACGCATCAAGCCACACATACATGACATGATCTGGATCATTTGGTACCGCAACGCCCCACTTCAAAACAGAGCGCGAGACAGACAAATCATGCATGCCCTGTTTAATAAAGCTCGTGACCTCATTCCGGCGCGTGAGCGGCAGAATAAATTCCGGATTACGCTCATAATACTCAAGCAAGCGATCGCCCCATTGGGACAGGCGGAAGAAGTAACTAGGCTCTTCCACCCACTCGCAAGGCGCGCCAGAGGGCGCAATTTTTGTTCCGTTCGGCCCATCGGTGAGCTCATCCTCGGCGTAATAGGCCTCATCACGCATAGCGTACCAGCCCTCATATTTACCGAGGTAAACCTCGTCCCGTTCAATAAGGCGGTTCCACAAATCCTGACAAGCCTTTTTATGACGCGCCTCTGTGGTACGGATGAAATCGTCATTGGAAAGATTCAAAACTTTCGTCATATCGCGAAAGTTCTGAGATACTCTGTCGGTAAATTCCTGAGGCGAGACTCCCGCAGTTTCGGCAGATTTAGCTACCTTCTGGCCATGCTCATCCGTACCTGTCAGGAACATAACGTCATAACCATCAAGCCGCTTGAAACGCGCCAGCACATCGCATGCCATCGAACAATAAGCGTGCCCTAAATGAGGCACATCATTCACATAATAAATAGGTGTCGTGATATAGAATGTTTTTGTCATTTTGTTTTCCAGTACGAATATAAATTGTTAACTTTCTACCCTTTTGCATATTCCGGAAATAACAAATGGGATTCCCGCATACGCGGGAATGACGAATAGGATTAAAGGAAAGTCCCTCTCTACTTCCGTCATTCCGGAGACATTTTCTCTTCGTTTTGCGATAGCAAGGCGAAAGAAAATGGAGTCCGGAATCCCATTTTGGTAGTTCCGAAAAGTTACAAAACAAACAGCCCCCCCTCACTCCTCTTTGTCGAAAGAAGAACAAGTGGAGAATCCTCTAACTCGCCCGCTTAATTTCAAGCATCGCGTCGATAAAAACCAACTTTTTATCAAGATTCGAGAACTGCGCAGAACGAAGTATCTCTTCCACTTTTTCACATAAAAAAAGCATCTTATCAAGAGCGGCGCGCCCGCCAAGCTTTACAGCCAAGCCAGCTTGATCTACCTTCCCTCTGGCTGCTGCCTGCACCGCCTGCTGGAGCAACAAATTCAGCAAGTCCCCCGCCACTTCAAAATTCTGCTGATCGCTCTTTTTGCTTAACATTCCGGCGACTTCATGAAGGCGCTCGACATTCATCTCTGGTAAATCCTTCAAAAGCACCAAAAGCTCGTCATAGATCGCCCGACCCTCGCATGCCAGCAGCTTCAAAGCATACCCCACACTGCCATTGGAAAAATCCAGTATCCATGCCTTAGCCGCGCTGTCCTCGGGCAGCTCCACGCCCATACGCATCAGGACCGTTTCAAGCTCTTCCCGCGCCAGTGCGTTAAGCTTTAGATGATGGCAGCGTGAGCGAATTGTCGGCAGCAAGGCCGCGCTGGTCGTAGCCGTCATGATCACGGTTGCACCTTTTGAGGGCTCTTCAATAATCTTTAAAATAGCATTTTGTGCATTACGGTTAAGCTTATGAGCCTCCTCAATCAACGCAACCCGCCCCGCCCCATGAGAAGGCGTCATCCGCATAAAGGGCGCGATTTTTCGAGCCTCCGCCACGGGGATTTCTTGTTTGGCAAGACCTGTTGCCTCATCAAGAGGCGGCGCTATATGGAAAAAATCGGGATGTGCCGAGGCCATAATCAGACGCGCTACAGGATGCGCCAGAGAAAAAGAGGAAAAACCGTTCGCACCGTTTGAAAGCAGCATGTGCGCCATATGGACCGCCAAGGTCGTCTTGCCGATCCCGTCGGCGCCTGTAATTAACCATGCATGATGCATGCGCCCTGATTCATAGGTCTTGGAGATTGTTTCCTTAGCAATCTTATGACCGATAACGGATGCGCTTTCTAAAGAGGAGGGAATGTCGAGCATAATGGGGATCGGGGGTCAGGGGTTAGGGGGGCGGAGAAAAGAGCATTTAGCATTTAGCATTTAGGATTTAGCATTTAAGGGGGGCTTCCTTTTTCTTTCCCCGATCCCTGATCCCTGACCCCTATCTCGTTCCTCACAGCCTGCGCAACGGAAGCCTCATCTTGCGAAGCATCTATCACAGCAAAACGCTCTTTTTCTTTCTCTGCCAGCGCTAGGAAACCCTCTCGTAGCTTCTGATGAAAAGCCAGCGCTTCCTGCTGATAGCGATCATCCTGCCCCGCCCGACTTTGCACTCTGGCAGCACTCACCTCAACAGGCAAATCCAAGTAAAGGGTCAAATCCGGCCAGAAATCTCCAGCTATTTCCGCATAAATTCTATCTATTTTCTCAAGCCCCAGCCCCAACCCAACGCCCTGATACACGCGCGTTGAATCAACATAACGGTCTGAGACAACCCATATCCCCTCTTCCAACGCTGGCCAAATCTTATGCGCCAGATGCTCTCGCCGCGCAGCCATAATCAACAAGACTTCACTTAAAGAGTCCCAATGTCCTTTTTCTTTATTCAGCCACAGCTTACGAATTTCTTCGGCCGATGGACAGCCCCCAACTTCACGAGTAGCGATCACCTTAATGTTTTTAGATTTCAGGAACTCGACAAGATGCCTAATTTGCGTCGTTTTTCCTGCGCCTTCGCCACCTTCAAGCGTTATAAAACGTCCGCGCGATATCTGTTGATCGCTCACTTCAACGCCTCTTGCCATGCCCGCTTCACCTTAGCAAAAGTTGCCGGAATAAAACCAAGCCTCAGCACATCATGCGCAGCCAAAAGCTTGACTTCAACGGGGTCCATATTCTCTCCGCCCTTCACAATCAGCTTTCCCATAAGTTGCCCCTTACGGATTGGAGCCTCGGTTTCCTTGGCTACCAATTTTTCGATCGTGATTTTATCATGTGCTGCTTCTGAAAGAACTAAACTTACATCCTCGGCCGCAACGACAGACACCGTAGGCGCTTGCCCCAACCACAATAGAGCATCCCCTAGCTCTTTGCCTTTTTCGACAATGCGATATGTCTTAAACCCATGAAATGCAAGATCAAGCAACCGCTCCGATTCCGATCCACGTAGTTTATTATTCTTCAGCCCATTAATGACCGTGATCACGCGCCGTTCATCCCGTTTGGCCGAGGCAATCAACCCATAACCCGCATCTTGAGCATGTCCCGTTTTAACGCCATCAACAGAAGGATCGGTATATAGAAGAGGATTCCTATTCCCTTGTTTGATCTTGTTAAAAGTAAAACTCTTCTCAGAAAAATAATGGTAGTATTGAGGGAAATCACGAATAAGCGCACGCGTCAAAAGCGCCAAATCATGTGCTGTTGAGTAATGCTCTTCATCCGGTAGCCCCGTGGCATTAACAAAGTGAGAATTCTTCATCCCCAGTGCTTGAGCCTTGCTGTTCATCAACGCAGCAAAACTGTCTTCAGCCCCTGTCAACGCCTCAGCCAGAGCAACAGCCGCATCATTCCCAGACTGAACAATAACGCCTTGAATTAAATCAGATACTTTAACCCGTTGCGCATGGCGCAAGAACATGCGTGAGCCTTCAACCTGCCAAGCTTTTTTGCTGACCCACACCTCTTGATCTAAATGCAAAGCACCTTTCTCCAAGGCCTCAAACACAAGATACATCGTCATGACTTTGCTCATAGACGAGGTCGGCATCCGCTCATCAGCATTCTTGGAATAAAGAACCGCGCCTGTATCGGCTTCCATAATGACAGCATTCTCGCCTAGAGTTGTAAACGTCTCAGGATCCGGTGCAGGCAGAGCATAAGCAGGCAATGCAGCAAGAAAAAAACACAAAAACGTCAAAAAAATACGCATCAAAGAATAACCCCTTGTTCTGATTTACCTAGCAACAAAAATCCGCGCTCCCTTCACGCCCGCATCATGAACTTGCGCCAACGTAGCATCCGCTGCCTGCACAGTTGAAAGAGGCCCCAAGCGCACACGATAGAACATCGCGCCTCGTACAAGAGCCTCCGTTACACTCACGCTGCCCAACTCTCTCAGGCGCTCCTTTAAACGATAGGCATTATCTTTATTTGAAAAAGATCCAGCCTGAACATAAAGGTTAGTCTCATCCGTAACAGGCAACTGCGTATAATGCGCGACAGGCTTAACCGTTTGAATCGTCGGTAAAGGTTCAGACTCCACAGGTTGTGCGACAGGGGACTCGTAAGAAGCCTTTTGAACACTCGCTTCCTGATAGGGTTCCTGATAAGCCTCCTGATGCGCTTCCTGATAACGAGGCGCAGTCCCATAACGCTGCATCGCTTCGGCTATGGCCTTACTCTCATCAGCCAGAACCTGCACCCTCACCTTGGCAACGCCTTGCGCTCTAAAGCCAAGCAGCTCAGCTGCCCTGCGCGAGACATCTATGATCCGCCCCCGAACATAGGGACCACGATCATTAATCCGTACAACGACTGCACGCCCATTTTCCAAGTTTGTCACCCGCGCCAAAGATGGCATTTGCAGCGTTTTATGCGCCGCTGTCAGTTCGTTCTTGTTGAAAACCTCACCATTGGCAGTCAGCTTGTTATGAAAATCCTGACCATACCATGAAGCAAGCCCTGTTTCGTCATAACTGTAATCCTCTTGAGGATGATACCATGAGCCGTTGATCTGATAAGGTTGTCCAACCTTATAATGAGCTGTCTGAGGCACCTGATAAGATCCACTCTCCGTATAGTCTTGCTGGTGAGCCCCACCACAAGCCGTTATGAAGAACAGCACCCCCAAAAGTATAGCGGTTGTTTGAAAACTAGGTAAATGTTTCACAGATCAAAGTCCCTTCTGGATTGCATCGGCAAGAAGCCCTACGGCTGTAGCAAAATAAGTTGAACGATTCCACCGCATGATGGCACTAAAGTTATCATAAACTAGAAAGCTACGTCCACCCGTGCCTTGAAATTGCAGCAAGGAAGCTTCAAGCCTCTTTGCGGGAAAGGAAGCCGAACGGAGAGGCTTAACACCATTAACTTTCCATGAAATCAAAGAGGTCTTGTAATCAAGCCCTTGCTGTGCATGAGGTATCACACGGCTCAGAACTACTTCCGTCCCCCAAGTCTGGTTCTTCTTCCATCCTTCTTGCGCCAAATAGTGAGCAATTGAAGTTAAAACATCAGATTCATTCTGCCAAATATCGCGGACCTTATCGCCATTGCCGTCTCGGGCATAAGCAAGATAGGTCGAGGGCATAAACTGGCATTGCCCCATCGCCCCCGCCCAAGAACCATAAAGAGGGTAAAGCATCTTGTCTTGATCAACAATTTGAAGCGCGGCCAGAAGCTCCTTTTCAAAAAATTCAGCTCGCCGCCCATCATAGGCCAAAGTTGCAAGCGAGCTCATAACATCATACCCGCCCGTATTGTGCCCATAACCACTTTCGATAGCCCACAAAGCCAAAATAATTGAGGGAGGAACACCATAATTAGCCTCTAACCTCATCAAGAGCTTTTTGTGTTCATGTCCTAAACGACGACCTTCCTCAATGCGCCACGAAGTAATTACGTTCCGATAATAACTCGCAAAAGTGGTTGAATGCTCAGGCTGACGACGATCAAACCGTATGACTTCGCGGTCATACTGGAGATTGGGGATCACCAGCCGGATCGTTTCTTCAGAGATTCCTTGCTGACGTGCGGTTTGTAGAAACTCCGCTCGCCACGCCGCAAAAGTAGCGGGCCTAGCCGCCAAGCAAGGAAGAGAAAGTGTGCAAAGACACACCATCGCCATTATCGAACGTGCCCAATAAGAGCGCAGCAATCCGCTCACCATAACATTTCTTCTTGCTTTTACCATGGCCGATTACTCCATCCCATACACCAATACCCCACAAGTCCCACATATTCGTGAGCAGCCATGTGAATTAAACGAAACTGATATGCCAAATTAAAGCTTGGCATAAAGTGTACTGCCCCATCAGTGAAAAAGTCGGATGCCACAGGAAGGACTTGCCACCCCTCTTTTTCAAACGCCGAAACGGCGCGAGGCAAATGATACGCCGATGTTAATAGAATCCATTTTTGGCCCTTTTGTGGCTTTACAAGTTTGTTAGAAAGAACCGCA
>JBFXDW010000014.1:0-25428 GCA_050180745.1 Bdellovibrionales bacterium
CTGTTTATTGTACGAAAATAGCCTCTGTTTTGGCCCGCACCTTTACGGACAAGCACAGCCTTAAGGATTTAACGCGTGATTTGCTGGGTGTTGAGCTTGAAAAAGAGCAACAAACGTCAGATTGGGGCGCTGCTGAGCTGACCGAGGCGCAACGGACATATGCGGCAACAGATGTCCTGTATCTGCATAAATTGCGCGCTGCGTTGAATGAGATGTTGATGCGCGAGAGCCGTTTATCTTTGGCTCAATCGGCCTTTACATTCTTGCCAACGCGTGCACTCCTTGACCTTGCGGGATGGGGAGATGTGGATATCTTTGCGCACCGCCCAGGGCGATGAGCTATCCCTACTTATTCGGCGACAAGATCATGACCATTTGGCGGCCCTCAAAGCTTGGATCGCTTGTGACCTTACTCACTGGTTCGAGCGCTTCCCTTGCGCGGTTCATGACGGCTTTGGCAATATCCTGATGGGCCATTTCACGACCACGGAAACGTAAGGTCACTTTGACCTTGTCACCATCTTCCAGAAAGCTAAAGGCGCTCTTCATCTTGATGTTAAAATCGTGATCTTCGATATTTGGGCGAAGCTTAATTTCTTTCAGCTCAACCGTTTTTTGTTTCTTGCGAGCTTCGGAGGCTTTCTTTTTCAGCTCAAACTTGTACTTACCGAAATCCAGAATCTTGCAAACGGGAGGTTCTATATTAGGAGATATTTCTACCAGATCAAGGCCTGCTTGATCGGCGAGCTTTTGGGCATCGCGGACAGACATAACGCCACGCATTTCGCCAGTTTCATCAATAACGCGGATTTCTTTTGCTTGAATTGCCCCGTTAATACGCGGGCCATCTTGTTTATTACGGCGATCATTGGGTGCGCCGGATGCAGGTGTACGAACTATTGAAAAATCTCCTGTTATTGTTAAGCTTCTAATAATCTATGCGGAAACGCAAACATTCCCAGCAAGAGGCGGTATGTTGACGAAAAAAAGGCAGGCTTGCAAGTCTTCTTTTAAGGTTAATTACTATCATTTGCCTTGTTTTTACGAAAAAATGAAGAGTGTGGCATAGATGCTGGATCAAATTGACTTGAATCGTTTTAAGCTATTAGTTTCAATGAAAATATGGTAAAGGGTAAAGATATCGTTAACAACATTTCTTTTTTACCCTTTTGGGATTTTAAATGTCGCCTTATCCCGTCGCGCAACCTCGTTTTTCTTCGTCGGTTCTGCCTCAACAGACAGAGGATCAACGTCTGCGTGAGCGGCAAGATCACCTGCAGACACTGCAGACCATTGTTTCCGAGATTCAACATCTTCCAGAACCAGAAGCTGTTGCACGGACATCCCTTCAGCGTGCGCCATCTGACGCGTTGCGTTGGTTTATTGGCAGTGATGTTTTGGCTTTGTTCTTTGGTTTTGCCATGGCATGGTTATCTGCTTTTGCCATCAATGAATTCGTCCTTGATCGCACCTTTGCCAGCGTTTCTCTTTTTGTCGAGCATGTTCGTTTTGTTCAGTTTACGCTGATAGGAACAGGCGTTCTTTTATGGCTTTCTCATCTTGGCCATTATCGTGTGCGTATGCCTTTTTGGTTCGCTACACAACAAATTGTTAAAGCCTTTGGGTTTGCACTGATGATTGATGGATTTTTTCAATTTGCCTCGCGTCAGGAATTTTCACGGATTTGGCTTGTTGTGGCGTGGGTTTTTGCGGGAGCTTTTGTCATTCTTGCACGCCTTGTTGTTCGTTATGTTTTACAGGAAAAAGACCAGTGGAATTTGCGTACCCTTCTTGTTGGTTCTGGCATCATTACAGACGAAACGAGGGCGGCGCTTCAATCTGAACCGGGGCTTGGATATAAGATTGTGATGCAGATTGAAAATCTGCCGCTTTTGCTTTCCCAAACAAATAATTCATGGCAAGCTTTGTGTGATCGGTTTAATGCCGATTTTGTTATGGTTGCTATGGATGGGCAGGCCTTGACGAATGCGGGTGGTGCATTGGCGCAATTAACGCGTGAAAATATTCCTTTTTCGGTTTCGCCACCTTTGCGTCATTTGCCTGTGTTGGGCATGGCACCACAATATTTTTTCAATCACGATGTCATGTTAATGACTCCGCGTGCGAATCTTGAAGAGCCGATGGCGCGGTTCACAAAAAGGATGCTTGATATTTTGGGATCGTTTGTAGGACTCGTTTTTCTAAGTCCGTTAATGCTTTCTTTTGCTGTTCTTGTGAAGAAAGATGGAGGCGCTGTTTTTTATGGAGATAAGCGTCAAGGTATGAATGGACGCAGCTTCACTTGTCTTAAATTTCGATCTATGGCGGCTGACAGTGATAAGATTTTGGAAAGCTATCTTGCACGGAATCCGGATATGAAACAGGAATGGAACCAGTTTCATAAATTGCAAGATGATCCCCGTGTTACAAAGATTGGCGCATTTATGAGGAAATGGAGCCTTGATGAGCTGCCACAGCTTATCAATGTGTTGCTCGGAGATATGAGTCTTGTGGGGCCTCGTCCAATTAATGCGCAAGAAATGAAAAAATATGAAGAGGTGACCTATTACAACAAAGTCCGTCCTGGTCTGACGGGGTTGTGGCAAGTTAGTGGACGTAGTAACATTTCTTTTGCGCGGCGCACACAAATGGATAGCTGGTATGTGCGTAATTGGTCTTTGTGGCATGATCTGGCAATTTTATTTAAGACCGTCCCCGCAGTGATTAAAAAAACAGGTGCAGTATAAGGGGGCCCCTTTTCGGTGTTAAAGATAGCCCATATTCTTGAAGCGACTTCCGGTGGGGCAGCGCGTGCTGTTATGGCGCTTGCGGCTGAACAGAGCCGATTGGGGCATGAAGTCACCCTTATTTATTCTCCGCTTCGTGCGGATGCTTTGTTTAGAAAAGACAAGGATGCTCTGAAGCTTAAAAAAACAATATCTCTTCCCATGCGTCGTGAAGTTGGCCCTTATGATATTTGGAGCGCGTGGCTGCTGTATCGAATCCTCAAACAAGAAGGCCCGTTTGATGTCCTTCATGGGCATAGCTCAAAGGCGGGAGCATTAACGCGACTCGTGAGCGTGTTTTTGCGAGGCGTAAAAGTGTTTTATACACCTCATGGTTTTATTAGCATGAATAAGGAGGCGGCTCCTCTTTATAGAAAAATAGAAAAGCGCTTGGCTTCTTTTGCGCATAAAGTCATCGTTGTTTCCGAGGCTGAAAAACAGCACGCCCTTGACGAGATAGGGATTCAAGAAGACAAGCTTGCGCTTGTTCATAACGGGCTTTCTTTTAAGAAGGTGGTCACACGAGGAGAAGCACGATCCCGTATGGGGTATAGCGAACAAAACCGAGTTTTTGGTTTTGTTGGTCGTCTGAGTGCCGAGAAAAATCCTCTTCGTCTTATTAAAGCTTTTGCGCCTCTTGCGTTGCAGGATTCGCATTTGCATCTTGCTATTTTAGGAAACGGGCCTCTTTTAGAAGCCGTTAAAAAGGAAGTAGCGCGTCAAGGTATAGGTTCTGGGGTCCGTTTTTGGCATGATGAGGATGCTCGCTTTTTTATTCCTGGGTTTGATGCTCTTGTTTGTAGCAGTGATAATGAGGGGTTTCCTCTCGTTTTTATTGAAGGGCTACAAAATGGCGTGCCGCTTGTTTCAACACCTGTTGGCGGTACAAAGGAATGTGTCTTGGATAACAAGACAGGTTTTGTCGCAGAAGATTTTACAAAGGAAAGCCTAAGTCAGGCATTACGGCGTTATCTTGATTTACTGCCTTCTACGCGCAAATCTATGGAGATGTTGGCGGCGGCTCATGGCAATAATTTCACAGCTGAGAAAATGGCCAAAGAGACACTGGCTCTTTATACCCCGTTCACGCCAAAACCCGAAAATCCTTGGGTGAGATGACGCGGAAGTTATCCGTGACGGAATCGCAGTATTTTTGCCAGTTTTTGGGCACTTCATCACGAAGGAAGGTTAACATAGCGTTGCAGAAGTCGTTGAACTTTGCGTAGCATTTGTTGTGAGTGACGTGTTTGTGCATCAAGCCCCATAATCGCTCGATGGGATCAAGATGCGGACAATAAGTCGGGATGAAATGAAGAACGATCCGACACTCCCTCCGCGCCAGCCACTTTTGTACCATCTCGGCATGATGATATTTTGCGTTGTCCAAGAACACATGGATTCTACGCTTTTTCGGATAGAGAATTTCAATTGCCGACAAAAGCGCAATCGTGCTTTCGGCATTCACCGTCAGCGCTTCGATCATGCGCGTTTGACCCGTTTCAAGATTGATCGCGCCATGAATGTTCAGACGATCTCGTCCGCTGTTTTGTTCCACCGCGACGTTGACGCCTTTGGGCGCCCAGTATCCCACAGGTCGCACAGAATGCGTCGGATGGACGGCGTCGGCAAACATCACGGCTTCGTCGTCGGATAGGACATTCAGTAATGCGTTGTATTTATCAATAAAAGCTTGCTGTTTAGCCTCATCGAGTTTGCGCGGGATCGCTTGAGGCTTGCGATGTTCCATGCCCAAGCGATGTAAGAGCGCGATCAATCCGGAGCGTCCCCGATAGGCAATGTCGAACTCAGCTTCGATCCATGCGCCAATTTCTCGCGTCGAGCGCGGCAGCGTTTGCGTGATCCATTCTTTGAGTTTTTCTTGCTGCGCCACGCTTAAGCGGCACGCACGGCCTTCATGGCCAAACCCCGCCAGCCCTTCGATCCCGTCTTGTTCATACAGCCGATACCATGTCCGAACCGTGTCGTCGTCGATGAACAAAAGCGCGGCGACTTTTTCGCAGCTCATACCTTTATCCAGCAAAACCAGCGCATTTGCCCGCCGCCCGAGCCGATGCTCGACCGAGCCATCACGAGCCAGTTCGATCAAATCCTGCCGACTTTCGGCATCAAGGAATCCCGCGCAAATCATCTTCCCACAAGAATCCTTTGCCTATCCCACGTCAAGCTCTTTTTCGGGTTCTCAGGGAGTCAGGGTATATATGAAGAATTTATTAAATCTTAATTAGAAATTAACCAGTGTTTTTGGCAGTCTTATAAGAAACATTAACCTATAGATGGTATAGTAATCTTGTTTTTGATAATTTATTTTGAGGAAGAAGATGTCTGGCTCATCGATAATTGCTCAAAAGCTTGCGGGCACCTCAGATCCCGCGGATTTAGGTGTAACATCCATAAAATGCTCAAACAAGCAAGATCTTATTCGGGCTATAAGATGTATGGCAAGTGAAGGCCGTGTGGAAACGACAAAAACACTTGAAGGCGTGAAGGGCGAAGAAATACCCGTTGCCGAGATTGAGGCTCGAAGCAAAATCTGTTCGCAGCTCACAAAAGCTATTACGAATAAGCCAACCATTGCAAAGAGCAATCCTGCATTAACCGAGGCTATATGGGATCTCGCTGTGGGATACGGGCATGAACCATCTGTACGTGATCTTGTTGAGAATGCTCTTCAAGTTTCTCCTGACCTTGCTTCCAACAAAGTATGTTTTAGTATGATTGATGCTGCACAAAAGGATCCTAATGTAAGGCGTGCAAAAAATTGTTGCCGCGCACTTTCTATGGCTATGGGTTCCCAGAATGTCAGTCGAGATTGGATTTTGCATCAACGACCTTATCCGCCTTTCCCTATGACTTGTGATAAAGAAGGGCAGGAGCTTGTTGAGGGGGTTTGGGGACCAAGGAAAAGCCCTCCATCTTTGAAGCCTGGGCCCGTTAGGGTGCGGACGCCTCGTTCAAGGGTAAGTCCTCCTCCGGTGCCGCTGACGGGCCCGACGAGGTCTGGGCCCAGAGTCGTGAGCCATCACCGTCTTACTTGCTAACCTGAAAAGCATTTTGGACAGGTTCTTGGAATAAATTTAGCTTCTATCTTACAACCAGCTCGGGGTCTGTTGGCTTGCCTTCGCGGCGCGTTTCAAAGTGAAGCTGGGGTGAGCCGACTCCGCCGCTGGTGCCAACTGTGCCAATTACGCTGCCTTTGCTGACCTGTTTATCTCGTGCAACGAGAACGCGGCCTAGATGGGCATAAGCGGTAACCCAGCCGTTTGTGTGGCGAATCAGGACCAGATTTCCAAACCCCTTCATTTTATTATCCGCATACACAACCGTACCGCTTTCTGAGGCTTTTACAGGTGCGTTAAGAGGGGCAGCAATGTTGATTCCGTCATTATCGCGGCCCTTACCTTTGGGGCCAAAGGCGGAGATGATCGTCCCGCGCACAGGCCAGATAAAGGGGGGTACGCCAGGTTGCGTGGGTTTCTTCGCCTTTTCAGTGACCTCGGCGTTTTCTTTCTTAACAGCGGCTTTTTGTTTCTTTTTTTTCTTCTTTTCCGGCGGGGGAGCTTTGGGCGCTTCCTCTGCCTTTGTTATTTCCGTTGCTGCTCTTTGTTTTTCTGCGGCAGCTTTTTTCTTTGTTTGTTTCTCTGCCTTCTTTTCTGCCATAGGTGCTCTGGCGAGAGGTACCGAATCTATCTTGGATTCTGTTATTTCATATTGTTGGATTGGTTCTACATCGACTCTTTCTATGGGAGCCGCTTTAGGTGGCGGGGCATAGTACTGCGTTTTGGCTTGGACCTTTTCAGGCAGATAAATCGTCTCTCCCGCTGTTACGCGATAGGGAGGCTGCAAGTTGTTAACGACGACAATATCATTCAGCGGTACTTTATACTTTTGCGAGAGAGTATAAAGATTGTCTCCTGGTTTAACGAGAACCGCTTGTCCCATAATTAGTCTGCTCGAATCAGGAAGCTGATAAGCAGGGGGATGGTTCCACGTGCAGGCTTCAAGAAGCAACAGGCTGCACAGCAGCAAAGAGAAACGACTTATCTTCATAAGAAAACCTAACCTATTTTTTTGATCCCGCCCATATAGGGTTGAAGAGCGTCAGGAATAGAGATAGAGCCATCCTCATTCTGATAGTTTTCCATGACCGCAATAAGGCATCGCCCTATAGCTACGCCAGAACCGTTCAACGTGTGAACGAATTCCGGTTTCTTATCTCCCGCTTTACGATAGCGGGCATTCATGCGGCGAGCTTGGAAATCAGTACAGTTAGAACAGCTCGATATTTCACGATACGTATTTTGTCCTGGCAACCAGACTTCAACATCGTAAGTCTTGTTTGAACAGAATCCCGTATCTCCGGAGCATAGCACATTCGTACGATATGCAAGACCTAAACGCTTCAAAACTTCTTCAGCGCAAGAGGTCATACGCTCATGTTCCTCTTGTGACTTTTCAGGCGCTGTGATGCTGACCAGTTCAACCTTGTAAAATTGATGTTGGCGCAGCATGCCGCGCGTGTCCTTGCCTGCGGATCCTGCTTCTGAACGGAAGCAAGGCGTGCGTGCTGTCACGCGTAAAGGCAGCTCTTCGTGATCCACGATTTTATCATGCACCATATTTGTTAGAGGCACTTCTGCTGTGGGGACAAGCCACCAATGAGGGGTATCTTCTTTGATTTCGTCAGGTAGCCCCGAAAAGGCGCAGAACAGGTCTGCTTTAAATTTGGGCAATTGGCCTGTGCCATAGGCGATCGGATCGCGCACCAAAAGCGGAGGCGAAACTTCCGTATAGCCGAACTCGGTTGTGTGCATCTCAAGCATAAAGTCGCCTAAAGCCCGCTCCAATCGGGCAAGCTGACCCGTTAGCATCGAGAAACGAGCACCAGATAGAATGGCGGCACGTTCAAAATCCATCAGGCCTAGCTGCTCCCCCAGTTCATAATGTTCGCGTGGGTTCGTGATCTTTGGAGGCGTACCGACACGGCGAATTTCTTTGTTGTCATTATCGTCTGCGCCATTAGGAACTTCATCAGACAGGCGGTTAGGCAGGCTTGAAAGAATGTCGGTCAGTTGTTGGCCTAGATCTCTTTCTTTGGCTTCGTTGACGGTCATGCTGTCTTTAAGGGCAGCAACTTGTGCCATGATCTCATCGGCGTTTTCGCCGTTGCGTTTGAGGTCGCCAACTTTCTTAGAAAGCTCGTTGCGTTTGGCTTGATCTTCTTGCATAGCGGTTTGGACCATGCGGCGGTCCTCATCAAGCTTCAGAATCGACGAGGATGAAGCAGACAAACGACGGCGCGCCATGGCCTTGTCAAAAGCTTCGGGATTCTCGCGGATTAACTTGATGTCATGCATGGTAAAGGGTCCTCCTCACTAAGCGTTACAGAAGAGTCAAGGATAGCTAAAAGAATCGTTCTTGTTAATAGGAGATTATGGGTTATTCCTTTTCTTTTCGATCCATCTGGCACCTAAAATTGATATTTCATAGAGAATCATCATAGGTAGAGCCAGCGCGATTTGGCTGATGACATCCGGAGGAGTCAAAATGGCGGCGGCGATAAAGATGATAACTATGGCAAAATGGCGGCTAGCGGCCAGTTTAGCCGCGCTAATGACGCCAATACGAGCCAAAATCATAAGTAGGATCGGCAGCTCAAACGCCATGCCAAAGGCAAAAACAAGGCTCATGGAGAGCGAGAGATATTCGCTGACCCGCGCCTCCATATGGATAGGGAGCGTTGCCGTAGAACCTAAACTTTCAAAGCTTAGAAAGAACTTCCATGCCAGAGGAAAGACGAATTCATACGCCAAAGCGGCTCCGAGGATGAACAAAACAGGCGTTGCGATTAGAAAAGGAAGAAAGACTTTCCGTTCAGATTCGTAAAGGCCAGGCGCAACAAAGAGCCAGATTTGGCTGGCGATGATAGGGAAGGCCAGCATCAAGCCTCCCCACAGCGATAGTTTGAGATAGGTTATAAATGCCTCGGCCAGCCCAGTATAGATAAGGCGGTGCTGCGAGGTTTCGCTGGCTTCGGCTAAGGGGCGAACCAGAAAGGCGTAGATGTCTTCAGAAAAACAGTAACAAATGATAAAGCCGCCAAGGAGGGCAACGACGGAGATCAATAACCGTTTTCTCAAATCAAGCAAATGCGCCATTAAAGGATGCGCGTTTTTATCAATCTCGTCAGTCATGCTCGTCTTTTTCGTCGCGGTCTTTTGTTTTTTCTATTTCTTCGGCTTCATGCATGAGGCGGTCAAAATCATGTTGGATGCCGTGAAGAAACCGCCGCAATTTGCCAGCGTAAAGGCCGAGCTTGTGCATGGCCTTAGGTAAATCTTGAGGACCTATGGCCAGCAGAGCAATAGCGCCAACTAGTAATAATTCAGGCCAGCCGACATCAAACATCTTAATCTTTGTCTTCGTCTTGGGAAAGAAGCGGCGCGTCTTTTTCGTCTTGGTTTTTGCCGTTCAGCCCTTCTTTAAAGCTTTTGATGCCTTTGCCTAGGTCACCCATGACTTGAGGCAGTCGTCCTGCACCGAAGACGATCAGGACGATCAGAAGGATAACGATGATTTGCCAGATACCAATGCCCATGGGGATCTCCTCATTGAAGAACAAATTCTGAAGCAAGAGGCTACCACAGCAGCTCTTAAATAAAAAGCCCCGCTGGAACGACCAGCGGGGCTTTTGTTGAGTGCCATAGGGACGAAGGCTTAGAAGCCCATGCCGCCCATACCTCCCATGCCGCCCATGTCACCGGCACCACCGGCTGATTTGGACTCTGGCTTATCAGCGATCATGGCTTCTGTGGTGATGAGCAACCCAGCGACAGAGGCTGCGTTCTCAAGTGCTACGCGGACAACTTTCACCGGATCAATGATACCCGCTTTCAGCATGTCCTCTTCGTAAACGCCTTTTTGTGCGTCAAAGCCATATTTCGTGCTGTTTTGCGCAAGCAAGGTGCCCACGATAACAGAACCATCAACACCTGCATTTTCCGCGATTTGACGGATAGGCGCTTCCAAGGCTTTACGAACAATATCGACGCCACGGCGTTGGTCATCATTGGCAACACGCAGTTTCTCAATCGCGCGTGTGGCATAAAGAAGAGCCGTACCACCACCAGAGATGATGCCTTCTTCCTTAGCCGCTTTTGTGGCGTGAACCGCATCATCAACGCGGTCTTTACGCTCTTTCACTTCGACTTCCGTTGCGCCGCCAACGCGGATAACGGCAACACCACCTGATAGTTTAGCCAGACGTTCTTGAAGTTTTTCACGATCATAATCGGACGAGGTGTCTTCGATTTGAGCGCGAATTTGATCACAGCGAGCCGTGATATCCTTCTTTTTGCCAGCGCCATCAACGATCGTGGTGTTGTCTTTGTCGATGCGGATTTTCTTGGCTGTCCCGAGCATGCTTTGTGTCACGTTCTCAAGCTTAATGCCAAGATCTTCTGAAACAACTTGGCCGCCCGTCAGGATTGCCATGTCTTCGAGCATCGCTTTGCGGCGATCACCAAAACCAGGAGCTTTCACGGCACAGACCTTAAGGCCGCCACGAAGCTTGTTTACGACTAGCGTTGCCAGAGCTTCACCTTCGACTTCTTCGGCTACGATCAGCAAAGGCTTCCCTGTTTGAACGATAGATTCCAAAACAGGAAGCAACGGTTGCAGGCTTGAAAGTTTGCTCTCATGGAAGAGAATGAACGGATTCTCTAATTCACAAAGCATCTTTTCAGCATTCGTCACGAAGTAAGGGGATAGATATCCACGATCGAATTGCATACCTTCAACGACATCAAGCTCTGTTTCGAGGCTCTTGTTCTCTTCGATAGAGATTGGCGATTCATGGCCGACTTTCTCCATAGCTTCAGCTATCATGTTACCGATTTCCGTATCGCCATTAGCAGAAATGGTGCCGACTTGAGCGATTTCTGTTTTATTAGCAACCTTTTTCGCACGTTCCGCCAGATCAGCGATGATCTTTTCAACAGCCGCATCAATGCCGCGTTTGAGATCCATGGGATTCATGCCCGCTGCAATAGCTTTCTTGCCTTCAGCGGCCATAGCACGAGCCAGAACAGTCGCTGTCGTGGTGCCGTCTCCGGCGCGATCAACGGTTTTGCTGGCAACTTCGCGCACCATTTGGGCGCCCATATTTTCAAAACGATCAGAGAGCTCGATTTCTTTAGCAACCGTGACGCCGTCTTTGGTCACGCGAGGCGCGCCATAGCTTTTTTGAATAACGACATTGCGGCCCTTGGGTCCGAGTGTTGCAGCAACGGCATCGGCCAAGATATTGATGCCCGCCATCATGCGATCGCGCGCGTCATCGGCAAAACGAATTTCTTTTGCAGCCATAGGTTAGTTCCTTTCGAGATTAATTCATAGTTATTCCAGTTTCCTTTTCCCGCGCGTTGCTCGTCGCTCATGTAGCTGTTTGTACGAAATCGCTCCTTGCGCCTGCGGGAAAAAATAAACTGAAAAAACTATATTATGAGTTGACGAAAATTATTTATTCTTGCTTGCCTTACAGCTGCACTTGCTGCCGCAAGTTTCAAGAACGCCAAGAATGTCGGATTCTTTCATGATGAGGAGTTCTTCATCATTGATCTTTGCTTCGCTGCCTGACCATTTGCCAAACAGAACGTGATCTCCAACCTTAACATCCATGGGAATGACATTGCCTTGCTCATCCCGTGCGCCAGGGCCAACGGCCACGACTTGGCCTTCTTGAGGCTTTTCTTTGGCGGTGTCAGGAATAATAATGCCGCCAGCAGTTTTTGTTTCGCTTTCCAAACGACGAACCACAACGCGGTCATGCAGAGGACGGAATTGCATCGGTCTTGCTCCTTTTGAGAGGTGTTAATAAAATAAGCGAGAGCCACAACCCAGTGTTTCTCAAGCTAGACAGATGTAAGCGCTTACGCTTCCCCTTTCAAGGGGGCGAGAGGTGTTTTTTTTATGAATTATTAAGAATTAGAGGCATCTGCGACGCGGACCTGAGGGTCATCTGCTAATGTGGCTGTGGGCCAGAGGCCCTTGGCTAAGGCTTCAAGTGTATCCAATGGTTTCCCTAACCGTGCCCGATAAGCCCAGTAATGCGGCAGGACTCGCGCTATGTATTGCCGTGTTTCACGTGTGGGGATGCTCTCAAGGAAGAGAAGCGGGTCTTTGGTGTCAATCTTTTGAACCCAGTTCATAGCTTTGCCTGGGCCTCCATTATAAGCGGCTAAAAGCAACAAGAGATTATTGCCAATATGAGGCATATTGCTGAGCTGGCGGACATAGCTTTGCCCCAGCGTCATATTTAGCGCTGGATCAAAGAGGTTATCAGCTTTGTAATAGAGCTCCTTCATGTTCTCTGTTTTGGCGATATAGCGTGCTGTTGCGGGCATGATTTGCATGAGACCCCGTGCGCCACGGCGGCTGATAGCCTTGGGGTTGAAGTGTGACTCATGCCGTGCGAGCGCAAAAAGCAAGGCGCGATCAACGTCAAAACCATTTATGGGCTGCCATGGCAAGAGAGGGTAAAAAGCGTCCTGATAATCTTTCTTCTTTTTAAGACTGGCTAATTTGAGTGTCAAAGACGGCATGGGAGCCAAGGAGGTCAGCGCGAGCATCGCGTCTTGTTTTTGTGTGCTTCCGTGGGGATTGATGTGACGCAGTTCTGCTTCGGCCCGTTTGTTTTGGCCAATCTGGAGGAGAGCTAGTGCCCGCCAGCCTGCAGGTATTTTAGCCAGAATTGCATGATATGTTTTGTTCCAGTGGGGGATTTCTTCATGGCTGGCCTTGAAGGGGTCCTGATCTAGAAGATGCCCTGCTAACAGGCCATAAAGGGTCTTGGGGTGATGGGCGGCTTGCCGCAGATGTGTTTCACCCTCGTCATTATCGCCTGTTTCCACAGACGCGCGATAGGCCCAGAAATGGGCGGCTGCATCATTACTGTCGTTAAGTGTGTTTTGATCAGCAAGACGTGTGAATAAAGTACGAGCGGTGCGATAATTCTTGTTTTGCCATGCGACAAGGCCACGAATCCATAGGCCTAGCGGCTGGTTTTGTTGCGCGGCACTACCGGATAGCTCGGTGGCCTGTTCGATGTTGCCGCTACGGAAGAAGGAGGCGGCAATCAGAGCTTGAGCTTCAGCAAGAAAATCCTTAGATAAACTCTGTTTCTTGCAGGCGCTGTCGAGCATTTCTAGGGCCGATTCCGGCTGGCCTTGAGCTATTTTTTGTTTAAGGGACAGGGCAAGCTGGAGATTCGTGTCATTTTCGGCGGTTTTCTGCAAATCCTGTTCGCTCATAAAGCTGGTGGCGCTGTCTATAACATGGCCGCTGCTCCATGCTTTAAGTTCTGGGAGCGAAGGAAGGTCTGTGGCTCCGCTCTTTTGGGCGGCTGCGTGAATGGCCTTGGCTTCGGGCAGATCAGGAAAGGTCTCTAACCAGACTTTTTGTTCAGCGACTGTCGCGCCCAACCGTTGGAAACGATCAGCCAGTACGATTCCGACCAAACGACGGTCCTTGATAAGGCGAAAGAGGTCTCGTGCGTATTCCCACTTGGCCTGTTTGTGGGAATCGAAGATAGCGCGATAAAGAGCGGCATCACGGACGGAAAGGACAGCAATGGTTTCATCCATTTTTGTCGGTACGAGTTTAGGAAGAGCAATTTCTTGCGGGTTTTTCTTCGGCTCGGGCGAAGGGGAGGCGTTTGATGGAGGCGCAGAAGTGGCGGCAGCGATTTCTTGAATAAGCAAATCGGTTGCGTCGGGTTGAGGGTCATTCGTGGTCAATGCCAAACTGATAACGGCCATGAGGGCTAGTTGAGCGCCAACGGCCAAGCAAAGACCCAAAGGAAGGACTAAGTGGTGTTGATGTATTTTCATCAGGACCGCTTAGTACGAAATTTCTAGTCTATAGGGCAAGTTAAAACAATGATTTCACGCAGTAATATTGGTTAATTCTTTATGAATCAGAGGGTTACGCATGCCTAAAATTTAGGCAGTTTTGTCCATTTCGTCCCTGATCATTAATAAATCGTGCCAAGCTTGGCGTTTGGCGGCGGGTTGGCGGAGAAGGTAGGCGGGGAGAAAAATAGGCCTACAACGGATTGGCGCCGTATCCGGTTTATGGGCGCGAGGTGTGTAATCGTGCCAGTGTCCTCGTAAGCGTGTGATGCCATTTTTCGTGCGAAGCAGCGTTTTAGCGGCAACACCTCCCAGAGGAATAACAATTTTAGGGCGAACGAGCGCGATATGTTGCTCGGTGAAGGGAAGGCACGAGGCAATCTCCGCTTCCGAAGGGGTGCGATTACCCGGCGGGCGCCAAAACAGGATGTTACTTATATAAGCCTGATCCCAGTCAAGCCCGATCGAGGCAAGCATTTTATCCAAGAGCTGGCCGCTCAGGCCAACAAAAGGAATGCCTTGTCGGTCTTCATCGGCGCCTGGGGCTTCACCAATAAATATAATATCTGCCTCGGGGTTGCCTTTGGCGAAGACGGTGTTCATAGCGGTGTGTTTGAGCGGACATCCTTCAAAAGCAGCGATTTCTTCACGTAGTTCATCAATGGAAGAGGCTGTGACCTTGTGTGTTTGCGCGAGGGGTGGCGGTGCCGATGATGTTGTGTGAGAAGGGGGGGGCGGGGTGTGGCCATAAGTTGTGCTGGTTTGTAGCGATTGTTGCGGAGCCGTAATTTGTGTGGATTTCTTCTTTGGGCCCTGCCATGAGGTTAGGCCTGCTTGCGAGGAGATGACCTCATCCACGCCAGCTTCATATTGCCATGTCAGTTGTTCGAGTAAATAATTTGCATTTTCCATAATGCGGATAGTGTGGCGTGGTTTTGGGTAATCCGCAAGAAACTTTCTACATTTCCCCCTATTAAAACAACACGAATGTCCGTATCATTATAGCGAATCAATGATGCTGGACGGAGCCATGGTAGCGCTATCTTCACAATTAGACCAAGATGTTGCGAAACAAGAGGGTCTGTCAGAGCCCCTCATTAAGGGGGCGGAATTGTGGCTGGGTAAGCCTGTGCCTCGCTATACCAGCTATCCTCCGGCTCCAGCCTTTCATGATTCTCCTTCGCTGGCCCCTTACAAGGCGGCTGTAGCGTCTATTCCTGCGCAAGAAGCGGTCTCGCTTTATCTTCATATTCCCTATTGTCAAAAGAAATGCCTTTACTGTGCATGTAACACGCAGGCAACTCATAATTATGAGGCTGTTAGCGACTATCTTCATGTAATGAACCGTGAGATAAGGACCTTAGCGGGCCTGTCTTCGGATCCAAGAAAGCTCAGTAAGGTCCATTTTGGCGGGGGTTCTCCCAATATAATGTCTGAAAAAGACCTGGGATTGATGATGAATCTTCTGATTCAGCATTTCAATTTTAGTCATGCGCGCGAAATTAGTATGGAGCTTGATCCTCGGCTTGTGACCGTAGCGCAAAGTAAAACACTAAGAATGGTTGGTGTCACGCGTGTTAGTTTAGGGGTGCAGGATTTTGATCCCGATGTTCAAAAAGCAATAGGCCGCATTCAGCCTTACGCACAAGTGTTGCGTGCCTGTTTTGATCTACGCGAAGCTGGTATTCAAAAGATCAATCTTGATTTGATGTATGGCCTACCCAACCAAACGCTGGAGAGCATGGAAGATACAGCGACGTTGGCGGCAAGCTTAAAGCCGGATCGAATCTCTCTTTTCTCTTATGCGCATGTACCTGAGGTAAAAAAACATCAACAGGCTCTAGAAAAATACGGGTTGCCGTCTCCTGAAGAAAGTTTGCGTCTTGAGCAGATGGCGCGGCAAACGTTGCTAGAGGCAGGTTATGTTGCCGTGGGGATGGATCACTTTGCTTTGCCGCATGATTCATTGGTTAGCGCTTTGCAGGAAGGTACATTGCGTCGGACGTTTCAGGGCTATACGGACGATAAGGCGAGCACTCTTCTTGGAGTCGGGGCAAGCAGCATAGGTTTTGTTGGAAATACATATTTCCAAAACGCGCGTGACGTGAGTGATTACCGGACTTGTGTGCGGCAAAACGGTCTTGCTGTCATGCGTGAATTTCAGCGGACAGAAGAAGATGAGTTCCGTGGGGCCTTGATTGAAAAATTGATGTGCCAGATGGAAGTTGATGTTGAAGTTGTTTGTGCTGAATATGGGATGCCTCTTGCTGCGGTGTATCAGAATCTTCTTGCATTGGCTCCCTTTGAAATGGCTGGAGTGATCGATCGCAAAGGTTATAAAATTAAGCTGGCGATTCCTCATCGTATGGCAATTCGTATGATCGCTTCGCTTTTTGATGCTTACGGGCAGGGAGAAGGGATGCCTGTGTCACGCGTTATGTAAGAGCCAGTTTATAGATTCCGGCATTGTCTTTTCTGCGATGGCGCTTGTTTTTATGACCCATCTTTGATAATTCTTCGCTATATTTTTGCCACAATATATTATATACTCAGAATCATAAGGAAGGTTCTTTCTGCTTGGCGCGGCAGGCGCACGTATCCCCGAGGCCGATATCTTTTCCTTTGGGAACTGTCTCTGATCAGAACCTTGGTTTTGGTTACATGGTGCCCACCTGCTTTTATAGCAGGTCCCGGATGGGTCGTAGGTCACCGGTCGAAGTGGAAAGCCTTCCTTATGCTGATCTCCTTTTATGAAAACAACTATAATTGATGCGTATCAATACGTTAGAACTGTTGGCACAGTCTGTGTTGACGTGTTATATAGTCGCTTCATGCCTTTCTTTTAATTGAGGATACGCCCTAGGCACCCCAAATTTAAGGACTTAATTATGATCCAGATGCTTAAAAGTCTTCCTTTGACCTTTTATTCTGCTCCTTTTTACCGCCAGTTTGTTAAAAAGGGTAAAGGGATTGGTCTTGGATACATGTTCATCGTTGCACTGCTTAGCCTTTTGGTGATGGCGGCCCATATTTCTTTTACTGATATCAGCGTGGCAACAAAGAAGCTTTTTAACGACATGCCAGAAATTACACTGACCGATGGTACGCTTTCCATGGCAGCGCCGTCTCCTTACGCAGTTACTTTTCTTGAGCCAAAAGAAAAGGAAAAAACCGAAAGCGGGAAAGAGGAGAGCGCCTATCATATAGTGTTTGATATGAAGACGGATGAAGCTGAGGAGCCTCTTTTGAGCCGTATGAGAAAAGAGAAAATTTTAATTCTTGTGACGCCAACCAAGCTTGTTCTCGATAATCCTTCGCAAAACAAAACTCAAATTAGAAGTTTTGATAAAATGGAAGACTTTACCCTTACCCATGAAGATTGGGTCAGAATGGGCGATCAGATAACTTCTTATCTAGCGCCAGTTATGGCTTTGCCTGTTTTGGGCGTTTTGTTTCTTCAAAGTTTAATCAGCGTCTTTTTTGTAGGAGGACTGTTTTTGCTATTCAGCATGATCAGCAAGCATGAAACGTCACTGGCGGCTATGATGCGCCTTGCTGCTGCGGCTAAAATACCAGTTGTCGCGCTCTCTTTTCTTGTTCCTCCTGAATTTATTGTGCAGACTCTTCTCTGGTTTGGGTTTGCCCTTTTTGGCTTTCTTGCCTCACAGAAAAAAGAAAACGTAGAAACAGAAAAAACATCTTCATAAAGTTAAAGATATGGATCAAAAAGAAACTCCCAATACAGATGCAAAGCATCAAGATTTGACGCAAGGTGTGCCCCCTTATGTTAATGAGGCGGTACAGCAAGAACGGCTTGGTGCAATTCTGAAAAGAATTCGTGAAAGACGAGACGAAGATATTGAAGATATCGCGGGGTATCTGTGCATTCGAGTGAGTTATTTGCGGGCACTCGAAAACAGTGAATATGAAAAGCTGCCTGCGGATGCTTACGTTATCGGCTTTTTAAAATCTTATGCATCTTATCTGGATCTTGATGAGAAAGGGGCTGTAAATCAGTACCGCTATGAAATGGCGGGGCGTCGTCGCAAGCCCCAATTATCTATGCCTCAACCTATGTCCGAAGGCCGTGCGCCGACGCTGGCTATATTTATAGCAGGGCTTTGTGCAGTTCTTCTTGTTTATGGCATATGGTACTGGTTGTGGGCTCCTGATCGCAGTGTTCTGACAGAAGATCCTGTCCTCCAAGAGGAAACGTTGGGAGAAACAGAAAAGGAAGAAGTTCCTCCTGCGTCTTTGCTGCTTGAGACGACAAGCATGCCGGAGGTTGCGCCTATGGGCACAATTGTGATCGAGGCCAAGGAATCGGAAGCTGTTGAGACAGTGCCTCTTCAGAAGAAAGCAGAGGTAGAGACTGTGGTAGAGACACAGGCAAAAGTAGAAATAAAAAAAGCAGAGAAAGCAGAGAAAGAAACAACTACGGAGAAACTTGAGGAAAATCTTGATGTAGATTCAACAGAGCCTCTTGGTCCACGTATCTTTGGGACCAAAAGAACCTCGCACATTACGTTGACAGCAGAAAGTGAAAGCTGGATTCTTGTAACCGATTCCAAGGGGCTGACGGTATTTGATCGTACGCTAAATACAGGAGAATCTTACCGTGTGCCTAACCGTAAGGGGTTAAGACTAACAACGGGGAATGCTGAGGGGCTGGCAATTTCGATTGACAGTAAAAAAATGCCAAAACTGCATCCTATAGGTAAGGTCGCTCGTGGCGTTCCGCTTGATCCTGACAAGTTCAAAGACATACTGACCGGAGATGAATGAGATGAGCGAAGATCACATCCGCCCATGGCGGACCATTAGACGTCGTAAAAGCCGACAAATTATGGTTGGTAAAGTTCCTGTTGGTGGGGATGCTCCTATCACGGTGCAGTCTATGACCAATACGCTAACGGCGGATGCGGCAGCGACGATCGCGCAAATTAAAGAGATGGAATCTGTCGGCGTTGATATTGTGCGTTGTTCTTGCCCTGATGAGGAATCTACGGCGGCGCTTAAAGAAATCGTTAATGCTGTTGATGTTCCTGTTATTGCAGATATCCATTTTCATTATAAGCGCGGTATTGAAGCGGCTGAGGCTGGGGCGGCGTGTTTGCGCATCAATCCTGGCAATATTGGTTCGCAAGAGCGTGTCGCTGAAGTTGTGCGTGCGGCTAAAGACAATGGCTGCAGTATGCGGATCGGCGTGAATGCGGGTTCGTTAGAGAAAAACCTTCTTGAGAAATATGGAGAGCCTTGTCCTGAGGCTATGGTCGAAAGCGCGCTTGCTCATGCCAAGATGCTAGAGGATCATGATTTCCACGATTTTAAAATCAGCGTCAAAGCGTCGGACACGTTGCTGTCCATTGCAGCCTATCGCGCACTTGCGGCGGCGTGCGATTATCCGCTTCATGTTGGGATTACTGAAGCAGGCGGCTTGCGGACTGGTACAATCAAAAGTGCGATTGGTATGGGTTGTCTTCTTGGGGAAGGTATTGGTGATACGATCCGTGTTTCGCTCTCAGCCGATGTGCGTGAAGAAGTGCAGGTTGGTTTTGAGATTCTCAAGGCCTTGGGCTTGCGTACGCGTGGCATTTCCATTGTGTCATGTCCGACTTGTGCGCGTCGAGGTATAGATGTTGTCAAGACGGTACAAGCTTTAGAGGATCGTCTCGCTCATATTCTAACGCCTGTAACATTGTCTGTTTTAGGTTGCGTCGTGAATGGGCCAGGTGAGGCGCAACATACGGATATCGGCGTTACAGGTGGCGGTGGCGGTACGGCTCAGATTTATATCAAGGGGCAACCAGACCATCGGTTTAAACCAGAGGATGGCGATTTGATTGAGCATATTGTCTCCTTGGTTGAGGCGCGTGCTGCTGAGATTGAAGCTGAAAAAGCGGATTCATAAATGGCTCTTGAACAAACCTATGAGCGCATGCTGGCGCGGCGCGACGAGCTAAGAGATACTCTTGGACAGCCGGATCTGGATAATGAAAAACTTGTCGCTTTCTCAAAAGAGCTGTCAGAAATAGAACCTGTGGCAGAGGCTATTACGGCGTTAAATGACGCGCATCAACAGCTCAAAGACGCAAGCGATCTTTTGCGTGATCCTGATTTTAAAGACGAAGCGCAAAAAGAGATATTAGCTTTAGAGCGAAAAATACCAGAGCTAGAGCATAATGTGCAGCGCATGCTGATTCCTAAAGACATTGCGGATGAACGCAACGCGATTATCGAGGTCCGTGCGGGAACGGGCGGTGATGAAGCGGCTCTTTTTGCGGGGCTTTTGTTTGAAATGTATCAGCGTTATGCCGAACATAAAGGCTGGCGCTTTGAAGTGATAAGCTTGGCTGAAAGTGATCTTGGAGGCCTTAAGGAAGGTACTGCGCTCATTAAGGGGCGCGGCGTGTTTGCGTGCCTTAAATTTGAATCTGGGGTGCATCGTGTGCAGCGTGTGCCTCAAACGGAAAGTCAGGGACGAATTCATACCTCTGCGGCTACTGTTGCGGTGTTGCCGGAAATGGAAGAGGTGGACGTTAAAATTGATCCTAAGGATTTACGGATTGATACCTATCGTGCTTCTGGCGCGGGCGGGCAGCACGTCAATAAAACAGATAGTGCGGTGCGGTTTACGCATATTCCAACAGGCATTGTTGTGGCGATGCAGGATGAGCGGTCTCAATTGAAAAATCGTGAGAAGGGGATGAAGATTCTGCTTGCACGTATTTATGAAAAAGAGCGTCGCGAGAAGGAAGAGGCTTATTCCTCACAACGCAAAGAGCAAGTTGGTACAGGTGATCGTTCGGGACGCATCCGTACCTATAACTTTCCGCAAGGGCGCGTGACGGATCATCGTATTAACTTGACCCTTTATAAGCTGGACGAAATTGTTTCTGGTGCGGCGCTTGATGATGTAATTGGTCCTTTGATCCAGAATGATGAAGCTGAGAAGATGGCTCTTCTGGGAGACGGGAGTAGATGATGAGAAAAACCTATAAAATTGAGGCGCTGGCAACGAGTTTAGGGGCATCATTCATTGGTGATGGTTCTTACGAGGTCACGCATTTAGTTCCTCCGACTCATTATAAAGATAAAGCCGGTCTGGTGTTGGCTATGGAGCCTGCCTTCTTGGCGCTTGTTGCTGAAAAAGAGGTGCAGGCCGTAGTTGTGAGGGAGGGTGCTGAGCTTCCTCCTTGTGTCAGGGCTGCAATTGTGGTGGCACGTCCTCGTGTGGCTATGGCGCGTCTGAACGCGTTCTTTGAAGAAAAGACTATTGTTCCTGCGGGAATCCATCCTTCAGCTGTGATCGAGCATGGCGCGATTATTGGCGAGGATGTTGCGATCGGGGCTATGGTTTATGTGGGAGAAGGCGCTCATATTGGGGATGGTTGTATTTTGCACCCTCAAAGCTATGTAGGACCGCATGCTGTGTTGGGGGATGATTGCGAACTTTATTCCGGTGTGCGGATTGGTGCACGCGTTAGGATAGGGGCGCGGGCGATCATTCATTTTAACGCCAGTATTGGGGCTGATGGTTTTAGCTTTGTGACGCCAGAGAAGGGTAGTGTTGAAATGGCGAAGGAAACGGGCGGTCTAGGCGATGTTTCGAATGTTGCTCTTTTGCGCATTGCTTCGCTCGGCGCGGTAGAGTTGGGCGATGATGTCGAAGTTGGAGCTAATAGCTCGATAGATCGAGGCACGATTGTTTCGACAAGAATAGGCAATGGCACAAAAATAGATAATCAGGTGCAAATCGGCCATAATGCTGAAATTGGAGAGAATTGTATGCTGTGTGGCCGCTCGGGAGTAGCGGGAAGCGTTAAGATTGGCAATCGTGTTGTTTTAGGCGGCGCAGCAGGGGTTGCTGACCATGTTACGATTGGCGATGATACGGTTTGTATGGGGATGAGCGGTGTTGCGGGCGATCTGCCACCGCGCTCTTTGGTCGGAGGGGTTCCCGCCAAACCACGTAAAAAAATGATCGAGGATATGTTTAACCTGCGCCGTGTTAAATCGCTGGCGCGCAAGGTGGATGAGCTTAGTAAGAGGGTAGAGCAAATTTAGATTATGAACAGGCTCTAAGGGCGGTGGGACCTCTGATTTTAGGCGGAATCTGTGTGAAACCCTTTACTTTCGCCCATGGAAGGGACTATTATGCTCGTCTAACTTTGGCTGAGGCAACAAAAGAGGGGATGACCTCTTTTTAACTTATTGATAAGGAAAAGAAAATGGCTCGCGTGACTGTTGAGGATTGTGTTCTTCAGGTTCCTAATCGTTTTGAACTCGTGATGTTGGCCGCGCATCGTGCGCGTGCGCTGGCTTCTGGTGCCGAATTGATGCTGGATCGGGATCGCGATAAAAATCCCGTTGTTTCTTTGCGTGAAATTGCCGAGAAAAAGCTTGATCTTGAAAGCTTGAACGAGTCCCTCATTAAAGGTCTTCAACATTATATTGAGCCCGATCTACCAGAGGAAGATGTCGCTGATTTGATGCGTCACGAGGGTGATGATCATGCATGGCTCTCTTCTGAAGAGGATGGTGATGACGCGGATTCTATTTTTGATACGTCGGATATGGATATTGACCTTGATCAGCCTTCGGATGCTGGTTTTGGGGCTTTTTCCTTTGATGATGATATGGATGTAAAAGATTAGGGTCCTGAGGGGATTCTGATTAAATCCTGCTTAACGGAAGTCATGTTAATCTGCTCATCCACCTCATTTTTTTCTTAAGGATGGGCATGAGTGCACAGAGCGAAATTATAGATTCTTCTCGCGAGATGATGGCTGCGAAAGCACCTCGTAAGCCGCTGCGCATGATGCGTATCTATGAGCTTGTCGAGCGTGTGAGGGCGTATGATGCTAGTTGTGATGAAGATCTACTAAATCGCGCTTATGTTTTTGCTATGCAAGCGCATGGAACGCAAAAACGGGCTTCCGGCGATCCTTACTTTTCTCATCCCTTAGAAGTTGCCGGTATTCTCACGGAAATTAAATTGGATAGTACGGCAATTGCAACGGCGCTTTTGCATGATACGGTCGAGGACACCTGCGTTACGCTTGATGATATAAGAGAGACTTTTGGTCCTAGTGTAGCGCGGCTCGTTGATGGCGTAACAAAACTGACGCGCATTGAACAGCAAAGCGATTCAAGCAAACAAGCCGAGAACTTCCGCAAGCTTGTTTTGGCTATGTCCGAAGATATTCGGGTGCTTCTGGTTAAGTTGGCGGATCGTTTGCATAACATGCGGACACTCCATTATATCTCTAACCCTGAAAAGCGGTTACGGATTGCTCAAGAGACGTTGGAGATATATGCGCCTTTAGCTGAGCGCATTGGTATTGAGAGAATACAAAACGAAATCCAAGACCTTGCCTTTGCGCAAATCAACCCTGATGCACGCGACAGCATTATGGCGCGGTTGGGTTATTTGCGGGCGGAAGGCGGCAGTCTTGTCACGGAGGTTGTGGCTGAACTTAAAAAGCTGCTTTCTCAGGCTGGTATAAAAGCGAAAGTGGAAGGGCGTGAAAAGCGGCCCTATTCTATCTGGCGCAAGATGGAGCGCAAGGACATCAGTTTTGAACAGCTCTCTGATATTGTGGCTTTCCGTATTCACGTTGATACAATTGAAGAATGCTATCAGGCGCTTGGTGTTATCCACCATTTTTTTCCAAGTATTCCGGGGCGGTTTAAAGATTATATCTCCACGCCTAAACCGAATAAGTATCAAAGCATCCATACCACGATTCTTGGGCCAACAAACCATCGTATTGAGATCCAAATTCGCACGCATGAAATGCATGAAGTGGCGGAGCTTGGTGTGGCGGCGCACTGGGCTTATAAAGAGGGAGAACGTTCGGCGGATGGTTCGCAATATCGCTGGTTAAGAGAGCTTGTAGATATTGTCGAGCAAGCTCAGCGGCCAGAGGAATTCCTTGAGCATACCAAGCTTGAGCTGTTTCAGGATCAGGTCTTTTGTTTTTCTCCTAAAGGGGATTTGATTGCGCTTCCGCGTCAGGCGACTCCGGTTGATTTTGCTTATGCGGTTCATAGTCGTGTGGGTGATTCCTGTGTTGGGGCTAAGGTCAATGGCCGGATGGTTCCGCTTAGGACAGAGCTTAGAAATGGCGATCAGGTCGAAATCATTACGCAGAAGAATGGCACGCCATCGCCTGCGTGGGAACGGTTTGTTGTCAGCGGTAAAGCGCGGTCGCGCATTCGTCGCTTTATACGGATTCAACAGCGGACCGAGCATATTATGCTGGGGAAAACAACACTTGAAAAAATGTGTCGGCATGAGGATGTGGATTTTGGCGAAAAGCCATTTGAAGCAGTCGTTCCGCAATTTCGTGTGACAAGTTTGGAAGATTTGTTTGCCAATATAGGGGCTTCGTTGCAAGCACCTCGTGAGGTTCTTTTTGCAGCTTATCCTGAGTTGAAAGATAGAAAACCAGCTCAAGAGAAAAAGAAGATCCCAGGTCTTGATGAGGATACGCGGCCTAAAGCGCGGGAAGAGCAACGTTCGGATGCACAGACACTCAAGGGGTTGATTCCCGGAATGGCGGTGCGTTTTGCGCGCTGCTGTCATCCGCTTCCAGGAGATGAGATCGTGGGAATTGTTTCAACAGGTCGTGGTGTGACTATTCATACACATGACTGTGAGACACTCGAATCTTTCCGTGATATGCCCGAGCGTTGGATTGACGTGTCATGGGGAGAGGGGCGTGGTCCCGATGCGGCAATGGAAGGGCGGCTTGAAGTTGTTTTAGCTAATGATGAAAATGCGCTGGGAACATTGACGACTTTGATCAGTAAGAATAGCGGTAACATTACGAACATCAAGATTACGAACCGAACTATTGATTTTATAGAGCTGTTGTTGGATGTTGAAGTGAAGGACACAGAACACCTAATGCGTATGGTGGCGTCTCTGCGGGCTCATAAAATCGTCAATGCTGTTGTGCGTGCTAAGGGACGGTAGTTTTCAGCTATTTGAAAGGGATGATTTGAAACATGTACCCTTTTTCTAATAAGAACCATGCCTTTACGCCTTTAATAAGGGCGGCTTTGGCTTGATCAGAGATTTCTTTGCTGCGGTTCATTTTGGTAATACAGCTTGTTCCGTTGGGACGAGACACAACGCGCTCAGCAAGGTCCAAACGGATAAGGCTTTCTATAACTTTCGTGCCGTCCCACTTATGACGAACGGGCACAAGATATTCCTTGCCCGCGAAGGCATAGACAAGAGCTTTCTCTTGGGTGGGTTTGCCAATGTAAGCGGCGCCTATAAGATAGGCTTCATCACTCGACCACAGTTCATCCAACATGATTCTTTCGTCACAGGAGTTCATTTTTGGCCTCTATAAAAAAATCTATAAAAATAATTGGTCCTTTAAAAATAACTTCTTCTATGTCCTCATATTAACAAATTTTACGGCCTCAAAAAACAGCAACTTTACTTGCGTAAAATTTGGTAAGAACCTACCAAAAAAAGAAGGGTGTAGAGTCAATTTCTGGTTAAATAAATCAAAAATTAGCTATTAGAGTTTTGTTTAGGTTAAAACTGTGTTTCTGTATAAGGGTAAAAGACTGGCTTAAAGAAATACAAGAGTATGAGAAAAACGCGTTTTTCCAAACAAGCTCAAGGGAGGCTTGCGTATCGAAGAGGTTTATGGGCTGAACAGGTTGTCTGTTTTTTCTTGTTGCTAAAA
>JBFXDW010000015.1:0-24991 GCA_050180745.1 Bdellovibrionales bacterium
CAGGGATTAAGCTTGATCCCTTTATTCTTAAAGCACAAAGCGGCGTTTTGACAAAACGTCTTCAGGTGTTGGAAAAAGAGATTTATGACTTGGCAGGAGTCGAATTTAATCTGGCCTCGCCCAAACAAATGGGAGATGTGCTTTTTTCCAAGCTTGGCCTTACGGGTGGGAAAAAAGGCAAAACGGGTGCGTATTCAACCAGCGTAGCGGTGCTTGAGCCCTTGGCCGAAGAACATGACATTATTGATAAGATTCTTGATTGGCGCGGTATGGCTAAATTACGCAGCACGTACACCGATGCGCTACCTCTTCAGATCAATAAGGAAAGCAAGCGTATTCATACTTCGTTTTCTATGGTGGGGGCGGCTACGGGACGCTTGTCTTCGACGGATCCGAATTTGCAGAACATTCCTATCCGTACCGAAGAGGGGCGTGCGATTCGCAAAGCCTTTGTTGCTGAGGAAGGGCATAAATTATTATCTGTTGATTATTCGCAGATCGAGATGCGGCTCGCGGCATCTGCGGCGGGAGTTGAGGCTCTTATTGAGGCTTTTAAAAAGGGCGAAGATATCCATGCTATTACGGCCTCGAAAGTTTTTGGGATTCCTCTTGAGACTTTGCCTGCTGAAGAGCGTCGCCGCGCCAAAGCTATTAATTTTGGCATTATTTATGGGATTAGCGGTTTTGGGCTAGCTAAACAAATCGGCACAAGCGCAAGTGAGGCAACGAATTTCATCAAGGCCTATTTAGAACGTTTCCATGAATTACGTGATTGGATGGAAGGCATAAAGGATTTTGCGCATAGCCACGGTTACGTTGAAACGCTGTTGGGACGGCGCGTGTACATAAAGGATATTAACGATAAAAACCATGCTCGTCGTGCTGGAGCCGAACGTCAGGCGATCAATGCACCGTTGCAAGGAACGGCAGCAGACATTATCAAGCGCGCCATGATTCGCATGCCTGCGGCGTTGGCAGCAGAAGGGTTGGCAGCAAAAATTTTGTTACAGGTTCATGACGAACTTATTTTTGAAGTGCCTGATGCGGAGCTGGAAGCTACGAAAGCGTTTGTTATATCCGTGATGGAAACGGCACCGTCGCCTGTGTTGTCTTTGGCGGTTCCTCTTGTTGCTGAGGCTGGTGTGGGGCAGAACTGGGCCGAGGCTCATTAGAGAAAACTTGTCCCCAGCTTTTTTGCGTTTCTGGATAAAAGGGGGATTCACGAATCAGCGAATCGGGGGGTATGATCCGCCCCTATGGAAACGCTACAAAACGCTTTAAAAATCTTACGAAACGCAGGCAATCTCAAGGACGATTCATTCGATATCGCTCAGGTTGCGTTGGCGCTGGCTTGTCTTGATAAGGGTGGGGCTGATATGACCGCTTATCAGGCTCATCTTGATCATCTTGTGTCTCAGATTGAACCTCATCGTTCTTGCGATCGTGTTGAAGATCAACTGAAAATCCTGCGCGATATCCTTGTGATTCAGCAGACCTATAAAAGCGTTGAATTGCCCGCCAATAATTTGATGGACGTGATAGACCGTCGTCAAGGCGATGGCTTGTTGTTGGGTGTTCTTTATCTTCATTTAGCGCAAAAGGCAGGCTGGGCCATGATGGCCGTTGATGTTTCTGGGCATTTTTTGTTGCGTCTTTCGGCGCGCGATGGCCAGCTTGTGATAGATCCGTCTCGTGCGGGGCAGCCTTGCTTGATTCATGAGGTGAAAGAAGATTTCTTGGAGGATGATGATCTTTTCCAAGATTTGGGTCTGCCTCATGACGTTGCGGAGACGATAGCATTAATTCAGGCTTTGGGGCAGCCTATGACTCATCGGGAAGTTCTGCTAAGGCTTCAGCATAATGTCAAACGGCAGCAATTATCCAAGGACCATGTTGAGGGCGCCATTTCAACCTTGCAAAGCATGTTGTTGTTTGCGCCTCAGCAAGAGAATCTGTGGTGCGAGATCGGCCATTTACAGGCGGAGCGCGGCCATTTACGTGCTGCGATTACGGCTCTTGAAGTTGTTTGCGATATGGCGCCAGAGAACCTGCCTGCCAGTCAAACAACGGGCGCACTACGTGAATTGCGCATGCGACTGAATTGATTTGCGGGATCGGCTATAGGGGCTTCCGCATAGCGTTTATGACGAGTTTTTTGCCAAGTTCAACGCCAAATTGATCAAATGAATTGATACCCCATATCACGCCTTGCGTGAAAACGCTGTGTTCAAAAAGGGCCAAAAGCAGGCCTAGATTTTCAGGATTGTGCTGTGCGAGTGTTAAAGACAGGGCTGGGCGGTTTCCTTCGTTCGTGCGTGCAGGATCAGAGGTTTTTTCTCCAAAGGCTAGAGCTTTGATCTGCGCTTCGCGATGGAGGGTTAATATCTGGTGCGCTTCAGGTTGGTTGAGATCATCTTCGCGCGTTCCGATAAAGATAGATAAAACACGAAAAGTCCCCTGATGAAGCCACTGGTGGAAGCTGTGTTGAGAGACTGTGCCGCATCCTCCAAACACGATGCCGCCCGTTGTGTAGTCGATCTTGTCTCCATCGCGTGTTACAGACTTTCCGTTGCTTTCCATATCAAGCTGCTGCACATAGCGCGGCAGATCGTGCAATCGCTCGCTGTAAGGCAAAACGGCTGTTCCCAAAAAACCTTCAAAATTCAGACACCAAACGCTCATTAGCGCCATAAGAACCGGAATGTTTTGATGTAAAGGGGCGGTGCGGAAATGAGCATCCATTTTCGCTGCGCCGTCAAGCATGTCTTGAAACGCTTCATATCCAACAGCAAGCGCAAGGCTTAGTCCTGCTGAAGACCACAGGCTATAGCGTCCGCCCACCCAATCCCACATAGCAAAGCTGCGGGTAATACCAAACTCTTTGATCGCTTCTTGATTTGTTGAAACCGCAACAAAATGGTGAGCTATCGCATGTTCACCAAGAGCCTCTACAAGCCATGCTTTTGCGCGGGCAGCATTTAATAACGTTTCTTGTGTCGCGAATGTTTTTGAAACAATGACAAATAAGGTTGTTTCTGGATTACATAAGGATAAAGCCTTGTTGATTTCTGCGGCATCGACATTGGCAACAAAATGAACGTTTAGTCCTTTGTGATAGGTGCTCAGCGCTTCAACGGCTAAACGGGCGCCAAGGTCAGAGCCGCCAATACCGATGTTGATGATATGCTCTATTTTTTTACCGCTTGCGCCGCGCCATGTACCGCTATGAACGGCTTCAACAAATTCTTTTATTTTTTTCCGCTCGTTATGAATGAGCGGAATAACATTGTCTCCATCAACTGTGATGGTGCCAGTTTTAGCGCGTAGAGCCGTATGAAGGACGGCGCGGTTTTCCGAGCTGTTGATGCATGCGCCATCAAACATTTGATCACGCCATGCTTCAATGTCCCTTGCTTGGGCTAAGCGGCATAATAGATCGCGAAGCTCTTCTGTAAGATGTGTTGTGCTGAAGTCAACACAAAGGGGGCCGCACGAAAAACGCCATGCGTTAGTGCGGTCTGGCTCGTCTTGAAAAAGAGCCGCAAGCGTTTTGGCGAATTTTCTCTGGTACTCTTCAAGGGAGTGCCATTCTTTTGTGTTTTGCAGGGAATACATGCGTTAAATCTAACTTTAATCGAGGAGGCTTCCTAACCAGCTTTTTTTGTTCTTTTCTATAACCGGCGTAGCTCCTGATGTAACGGATTCACCTTTTTCCTTGGTTTCCCTTAGCCGCTCTGCCTCAGCTTGGGCATCAACGGTTATGGCACCGTCGGCATTTTGGCCCCAAAGAAGTTCCTCAACCAAGTGGCGAGAGCCAACAACTTTTTGGCTCGATTCACGATCTATGAGCTCGCGAATGTTGGCTTCAGTTTTATCTGCGCCTGCTTTGTTCAAAAGGGCACTTTCTACGCTTGAGGCTTCACTTGTCCCGCCTATGGCCTTTCCAAAAAGGGTGGTCTCAGCCTGATGGGGCATACTCACCTCTTGTGGCCGTGGAGCGCCTGGTTCAGGCGGACGCAAAGAAAAATCCGGAGGTAAAGACAAAGGGGGACGGTCAATGACAGCAAATTCATCAGGAGAGCTTCTTCCCAAGCCTAGTGTATCGGACATGCCGCTGCATCCGGCAAGCGCCAATAATGACGTGCAGAGAAGAAGACGAGAAACATAAGCCATAAGCTGCATCTTTCGATAAGAGGATCTTGCGGATAGGTTACTTGTTTTCTTTGCTTAGAACAAGATTATCGAGCATTAAAAGCCCTACACCGGCGACAATAGCGCTATCAGCGATGTTAAAGGCGTACCAGTGATAGCCCGCATAGTGAAAATCAAGGAAATCAACGACGGCGCCATAGTGAAGGCGGTCTGCTATATTCCCGATCGCACCGCCTAAGATAAGGCCTAAACCTAAGGATTCGTAAAGGGTTGTTGCGTTGGCCAGCCAAAAAAGAAGCAGCAAGACGATGATAAGAGTAACACCGATCAGGATATAGGGTCCCCATGAGCTATGCTGGTTAAAAAGGCCAAAGGTAATGCCTTTGTTCCAGCTTAGAACAATGTTGAAAAAAGAGGTCAACTTAATAAAGCTGGTTTCCGTAAGGTAGAGCGTTTTAACAACCCACCATTTGGAGACTTGATCTATCAAGGCTACCAGTGTGAGAAGGTAAGTTCCTATGGTAAAATAGTATTTCATGGCAGGGACTGGGGTTGGGGGTCAGGGATCGGGGGTCAGGGGGCTCCGAGCTGGGGTTATTAAAATGTTTTAACTACCCTCCCGCAAGGGGAGGTTTTTTTTACCTTCTTCTGATTGCTGATTTAGCGCTATCCGCGTTCCGGTTACCTTTTCTTTACCTCAGTTCGGAGTCTGACTCCCAATCCCTGATCCCTCTCTTACTTAACAACGCCTGCGCAACGTGGGCAGAGCGCCGCATCATTTACATCACGCCGTACTTGCCAACAGCGCTCACATTTTTTGCCACTAGCCAGTTTGACGACGACACCAACGCCTTCGACTTCTGGCAATATGAAAGCGCCTGCTGGAATCTCGCCTACATGTAGATGCAGGTCCGATGCGATGCAGATTTCTGCGAAGTTGACGCCTGCCAGTAACGCCTCGTGCGCACCCGTTACATAAACTTCTGGTGCAGCTTGCAAACTTGAGCCAATTACTTTGTCCGCACGTGCGCGTTCCATCGCGCCTGTGACCACTTTACGGATATCACGAATCTTTGCCCATTTGCGGCACAAAGCTTCATCTCGCCATGCGCTTGGGATATCGGGGAAAGTTTTTAAGTGAACAGAATCCTTGCCATCGTGGCGCGCCAGCCAAGCTTCTTCTGTCGTGAAGCACAAGACCGGAGCTAACCATCTGACGAGTGTCTCAAACACTGTCTCAAGAACGGTCCTTACGGCGCGGCGAGAAAGGCTGTCTTCCGCATCGCAATAGAGCGAATCTTTGCGTACATCGAAGTAAAAGGCCGATAAATCCAACGCACAGAAGTGATGGAGTGATTGTAGCAAGTGATTGTAATTATATTTCTTGATGTCATCCCGCAAAGAACGGTCCATTTCATCAAGGCGAGCCAGAACCCAACGCTCTAGTTCGGGCATATCTTTAACATCAACGTGCTCAACCTCGCTCATACCGTCAAGTGCTCCCAAAAGGAAGCGCAACGTGTTGCGGAAGCGGCGATAAAGGTCAGATGTTTGTTTAAGAATGTTTGGCCCCAGACTTAAATCTTCCGAATAGTCTGATGCTAAGACCCAAAGACGCAGAATGTCTGCGCCATTTACGTCCGCGACCTTCAGAGGATCAACCACATTGCCCAAGGACTTTGATTGTTTATAGCCTTTTTCGTCCAGCACAAATCCATGGGTGAGAACAGCTTTAAACGGAGCACGACCACGAGAGCCGCATCCTTCCAGCAGAGAGGAGTGGAACCAGCCGCGATGCTGATCCGAGCCTTCCAAGTAAAGGTCCGCAGGCCATGATAGGTTAGGCCATTTGGGATTTGGCAGCGTTTGATCGAGGCAAAAGGCATGTGTCGAGCCAGACTCAAACCACACGTCGATAATGTCGAAAACTTGCTCGAAATCGTCCTTATTGTAATTTGGACCGAGGAAGTCCGACGCATCATGAGTGTACCAAGCATCCGCGCCTTCTTTTTCAAAAGCTTCTGCGATTCGGTCCAGTACAGCCTGATCTTTAAGCGGTTGGCGGTCCTTCTTGTTGACAAAGAGGGCGATCGGCACACCCCAGATCCGTTGGCGAGAGATACACCAATCCGGCCGCGAGGCAATCATGCCTTGAATGCGGTTTTCTCCAATAGAAGGATACCATTTCGTATCAGAGATGGCCTTTAGTGCCCGCTCGCGAAGCGTTTTGCCATCTGGCTCGAGTTTTACTTCGTCCAAAGCGATAAACCATTGCGGCGTGGTCCGGAAGACCAGCGGCGCTTTCGAGCGCCATGAGTGCGGGTAAGAGTGCACAATGTTCTTCTTAGCCAAAAGGGCGCCTTTTTCGGCTAATGCTTTGATAACAGCGCCATTGGCGTCACCGACGGAACCATCTGGCTTATAGACGTAAAGTCCAGCAAAGCCTTTAACATGAGGGAAATAGCGTCCCTCATCATCAACTGTTTCTTCGAATTTGATGTTGTTGCGTTGGCCCAAGTAAAAATCGTCTTCACCATGTCCCGGTGCAATGTGGACGAAGCCGGTCCCTGCGCCTGTGGTTACGAAGTCGCCATGGTAGAGTTTGACATCATAGTCGAAATAACCCTCGCTCCCTTCACGTTTCCGGAAAGGATGAGCGCAAACGGCACCGTTGAGGTCTTTTTCACCAAGCTTATCAAACAGTATCTTTTTCGCGATTATTTTGGATTCGACACAAAAATCTTGAACGAGTTCCGTGGCTACCAACAAGCGGTCGCCAGCTTGAAGGGGGCTGCCTTCATCTACGGCTTCGACCTCAATGAGGGCGTAATCAAAATCGCCATAGGCAATCGCGCGGTTCGCCGGAATGGTCCAAGGCGTGGTTGTCCAGATAACAACGCTTGCGCCTTCAAGCGCCTTGTTGGGCGTTTGGGTGAGCGGAAACCTAATCCAAAGCGTCGTTGATTTATGATCGTGATATTCAATCTCGGCCTCAGCCAGAGCGGTTTTTTCGACAACCGACCACATAACAGGCCGCACGCCTTTGTAAAGGAGGCCATTTTGCAAAAAGGTGTGAATCTCTCGCACGATCTGGGCTTCGGCATGGAAAGTCATTGTGGCATAAGGATTTTTCCAGTCGCCGAGAACGCCAAGCCGTTGGAATTCTTTTGATTGGGTTTCTTGCCATTGAGCCGCAAAAGCGCGGCATTCACCACGGAATTGGGCAATCGGTACTGTATCTTTATCTTTGCCTTTGGCGCGGTATTGCTCTTCAATTTTCCATTCAATCGGCAAACCGTGGCAGTCCCAACCTGGTACGAAAGGCGCATCATAGCCAAGCATTTGATGTGTCCGGTTGATGATGTCTTTCAAGATTTTATTCAGCGCATGGCCCAGATGCATATGACCATTGGCAAAAGGAGGGCCATCATGAAGGATGAATTTGGGCTTTCCTTCACTTTGTTGGCGCAGAAGGGCATAAATATCCATCTCTTGCCAGCGTTTCAAAAGTTCTGGCTCTTTTTCACCCAAGCCGCCTCGCATAGGAAACTCAGTTTTAGGCAGGAAAACGGTTTCGCGATAATCTTGTGTTTCGGTCATAATTCTGCATAGTCCTTATCGAAAAATAGGAGGCACAAGATAGCTCTCTATGAGCAAAACGTAAAGCGGGAAGAGGTGCCTAGAGGCTCTTTAAATTTGCGGCGACAAAATCCCAGTTAATCAAATGATCAACAAAGACCTGCAAAAAGTCGGTGCGGCGGTTTTGGTAGTCAAGGTAATAGGCGTGCTCCCACACATCGCAGGTCAAAAGAGGTGTCGCGTCCGTTGTCAGGGGCGTTTCTGCATTGCTAGTCTTGACGATCTCAAGCTTGCCGTCCTTCCTTTGGATAAGCCACGCCCAGCCGCTGCCGAACTGCGTGGCTCCAGCTTTTTTGAATTCTTCTTTAAATTTATCAATAGAACCAAAGGCTTGGTTAATTAGTGTCAAAACGGTACTGGATGGTTCTTGTGGCGTGGGGCTAAGGCTGTTCCAAAAGAAGGTATGATTCCATGTTTGAGCAGCGTTGTTAAAGATACCGGCTTTGTCCGCTTTTCCTGCGGTAGCCAAAATAATGTCTTCCAAGGACTTATCAGCAAGCTCAGAGCCTTCGATCAGGCCGTTCAAGTTGGTGACATAAGCCTGATGGTGCTTGCCATGATGAAAAGAGAGGGTGTTGGCCGAGATGTGAGGAGAGAGTGCATCCATAGCAAAGGGAAGGGCAGGCAATACAAATGGCATGGCGGATTCCTTTCTTTGGAAGTGAGAAAGACATAGTGACACGAGTCTGCATTTTAAGCAACACGCCCTGAACTCCTACCAAGGCGTCGAACTCAGGTAAAGAAAAGGGAAACGGAACGTGGATGGAGACAAATCAACAATTAGTAAGGAAGATAAAAATCACCCTCCCGCAAGGGGAGGGTGGTTTAAATAATTTGTTAATCCGAGTTCGGAGCCCTGAACTCCTACGCTCATATGCAAATTAGTGGCGCATATGAGTCATTTACTCTCAGATTGTGCGTTAAAAGAAAAAAACCGCTGACAAACATGATGTTTTATGGTTAACAAAAGGGGCTGCGCTTAAAAATCGTTCTTGATTTCTTCTTTTGCAGCAATTCTCTTCTTTTAAATATGGATTGAACCCATGCCTGAAGCTTTACTCGAAAACAAAACTTTTGATGAAATTCAAGTCGGAGATACGGCTAAAATCACGCGAAAATTAACGCGTCGTGATATTGAGCTGTTTGCCATTGTGTCAGGAGATTTAAACCCGGCGCATCGTGATGAGGATTATTCTTTAAAGAGCCAGTTTCACGGCATTATTGCCCACGGCATGTTGAGTGGCGCAATCGTTTCGGCTGTGCTGGGTACAAAATTACCAGGACCGGGAACGATCTATCTTGAGCAAGGGTTGAAATTTTTACGCCCTGTGCGTCCTGATGACGTGATTGAAATTTCGGTGACGGTGGCTGAAAAGGATGAAGAGAAAAAGCGAATCACACTGAACTGTGTTGGCATTAACCAAAACGAAGAAGATGTCGTTATCGGTATTGCTAAAGTCATTCCACCGACAGAAAAACTGTCGCTGACTTATTCGACATTGCCGGAAGTGGAGATTCTCCATCATGACCGGATGAGCTTGATGATCGAAAAGGCCAAAGCCTATCCTCCGTTGAGAACGGCTGTCGTGCATCCCTGTGATGCGACTTCGCTGGGCGGTATGGCAGAAGCTCGTGAGGCGGGATTGATCGAGCCGATTCTCGTGGGGCCAGAGTCTCGAATTCGTGCGGCTGCTGAACTGGCCAAGATTTCTCTAGATGGTATTGAGATTGTGGATGTGCCGCATTCTCATGCGGCGGCGATTGAGGCTGTGAATTTGGTCCATGCAAAACGGGCTGATGCCTTGATGAAGGGCGCTCTTCACACGGATGAATATATGGGCGCGATTGTCCATCGTGAGAAAGGCCTGCGCACAGAAAGCCGGATGAGCCACGTGTTCGTCATGGATGTTCCAAGCTATAAGTTCCCTCTTCTGATTACGGATGCGGCAATTAACATCGCACCGAATTTAGAGACAAAAAAATACATCACGCAAAATGCGATTTATTTGGCTCATGCGTTGGGGATTGAAAATCCCAAAGTTGCTATTATGGCGGCGGCGGAAACAGTTAACCTCAACATGCAAGCAACACTTGATGCGGCTATTCTTTGCAAGATGGCGGATCGTAAGCAAATTGTAGGGGCAACGCTTGATGGGCCGCTGGCCTTTGATAATGCAATCAGCCCAGAAGCGTTGCGGATTAAAGGGTTTGAATCCGCTGTAGGTGGTCAGGCCGATATCCTCGTTGCACCGAACATTGAAGCAGGGAACATGGTCGCCAAGGAATTGTCTTACCTTAACGCGTCTGAAGCTGCGGGCATTGTTCTAGGGGCACAAGTTCCTGTTATTTTGACGAGCAGGGCTGACAATGCGCAAGCGCGATTGGCTTCGGCGGCTTTGGCGGTGCTGATGAACATTGAGCAGAAGTCAAGATTGGGTCAGTAAGGGCTTAACAAATAAAGCGAGGAAAAAGATGGATAGTCAAAACGCATCCGTATTAGTGATGAATGCTGGGTCTTCAAGCCTGAAATTCGCTGTGTTTGTTGGGCCAGAGAATGAATCCATAGGTAGTGGGTCAATCACGGGCATTGGTACAAAGGCTGTGTTTAAGGCCAAGGGGTCTGGGTTTGATGGTAAGGCCTTGCCAGAAGTTTCCAATGCAAATTGCAAGTCGCCTTCGGAAGGGGCGCGGATCTTACTTGATTGGCTTGACGAAGTTCTTCCTGATATGAAATTGATCGGTGTTGGCCACCGTGTTGTGCATGGTGGTGATTTGGCTAAACCGACTGTGGTACGGCCTTACATTTTGGCGTACCTAAAGACGTTGATTCCTTTGGCGCCGCTTCATCAGCCTTTTAATCTGGATATCATCGAATTTATTCAACAGATCAGACCAAGTGTGTTGCAAGTTGCATGCTTTGATACAGCCTTTCACACAACGGTGCCGTCGATCCATACACGCTTTGCTATTCCGCGTATTTGGCATGAAAAGGGCGTGCGGCGTTATGGATTCCATGGCTTATCTTATGAGTATATCGCGAGGCGTATGAAAGAGCTTAGCCCTAAAGCCTATGCCGGAAAGACGCTTGTAGCGCATTTAGGAAATGGCGCGAGCATGTGTGCGATGGATGGCGGGAAGAGTCTTGTTACGACGATGGGTTTTTCAGTTCTTGATGGGCTGATTATGGGAACGCGGCCTGGTGTTTTGGATGCAGGCGTTGTGCTTTATTTCTTGCGGGAAGCCAAACTGCAAGAACCGGCTATCGAGCGCATGCTTTATCATGATTCAGGTTTGCGCGGCGTATCGGGAATCAGTAACGATATGGCCGATTTGTTGGCGAGTGATTCTCCGAATGCGCGGGAAGCCGTTGATCTGTTCTGCTTGCGTGCCATCAAAGAAGGCATGGGGCTTATTGGTCTTATGGGCGGTGTAGATGCGATCGTCTTTACGGGCGGTATGGGTGAGAATGCCGCGCCTGTGCGTGAGCAAATTCTATCGGCGCTTGAGTGGATGGGCATCAAGTTTGATCAAGATTTGAACAATAATCTGCCTCATGGGCAAGAGACAAAAATATCAACCTCTGACAGTAAGGCCGAGATATGGGTTGTACCAACAAATGAGGAAATCATCATTGCTGGTCACTCACGGAACATCCTGACCGAGAAGCATTGATTCAGGTAACAGAAGAGGCCTTTTTCTTTCTTTTCCAGTCTTTCATACTCTTTCCGTCATTCCCGCTTATGCGAGGATGACGGGAGTGTAGTTTGTTTAAAGAGAAAAATATGAAAAAGCCCTTCTGAGGTCGGTCCTCTATCGTCTGTCCTGTGAATCTCATTAACCAAGACCCAAAAGAGTCAAGGGAATCAATCTGTTTTAAAAAAGTGTAAATTAACTATAACATATTGAATTTTATTCAGTTTTTCTTAGTCTTTTTGATAAATAATAAGAACATTAGCGCAGTATTTTGGACGCTTTTTTTTAAAAAGGAGGTGCATTATGAATCTCTCGAAAAGCACCATCGAAGTTCTCGTTGATTTGATAGAGAATAAACTCTCTGTCATGCAAATCGGTGATCGTGAAGAGCTGCGCGAAGTTGCCACTCTGGAACGGTCGCTTAAAGAACTTCAAGCTTTGGCTAAAGATGCCAAGGAAGACCCTACGGCAATTAAACATTGTGGTCGTCGGAAGAAATTTGCGTCGTTAGTTGAAGAGTATAGAGATAGTGTCGTGGTTCGTGCACGCACAGCATAAGGCGATGCCAGAAAATAGATTGCTCCTCTGAGTGTGTCTTGGCATATACTACTCCTGACGACTTTGCTTTTATCTAAGATTCTGAACAGGCTCTAAGGAGATAATGGTTCATGGCTGCTTTTCAAACTATTTCAGACCTCAATATTCAAGGTCAAAGGGTGCTCGTGCGCGCAGACCTTAATGTTCCTATGAAAGATGGCGCGGTATCAGATGATACGCGCCTTATTCGTTTTCTGCCAACGCTTATCAAATTACGTGATGCTGGAGCAAAGATCGTTATTCTATCTCACTTTGGTCGTCCTAAAGGCCAGCGTGAGGTTGCGTTCTCTTTGCGGCCTGTGGGGGAACGCCTAGCAGAATTGCTGGGATCGCCGATTTCCTTTGCGGATGATTGCATCGGCGATGTTGCACACAAAGCCGTAGATGCGCTTCAAGATGGCGATATCCTTCTTCTTGAGAACACGCGGTTTTATAAAGGAGAGACGGATAATGATCCGATCTTTGCTCAAAAGCTAGCAATGCTTGGAGACGTCTATGTCAATGATGCGTTCTCTGCGGCGCATCGTGCGCATGCTTCTACGGAAGGGATCGCTCATCTTCTTCCTTCTGCGGCGGGTTTATTGATGGAGGCTGAGCTTAACGCATTGGGCGCTGCGCTTGAGCAGCCAGAGCCTCCCGTAGCGGCTCTGGTAGGGGGCGCTAAAATATCAACTAAGCTTGATGTGCTTCATAATCTTATTAAAAAGACGGATCTTTTGATTCTTGGCGGAGGTATGGCGAACACGTTCTTGGCGGCGCAGGGTAAGGCTATTGGTAAGTCTCTTTATGAGGCAGAGATGCTGGATACGGCTCGCGAGATTATGAAAGCGGCAGAGGAAAATGATTGCCGCCTTCTTTTGCCAAACGATGTTGTTGTGGCTTCTGCACTGGAAGAGAATATAGAAACCCAAACTGTCTCAAGTGACATGGTGCCAGCAGATAAGATGATCTTGGATGTTGGACTTGATACCATTGCAGAAATTAAAACAGCATTGGCGACGTGTCGCACAATAATTTGGAATGGGCCTTTGGGTGTTTTTGAAATAGCGCCTTTTGATCAGGGAACGAGCGAAGTTGCTCAGTATGTGGCACAACTCACGGATAACAACAAAATGCTGTCTGTTGCGGGCGGCGGCGATACTGTTGCGGCTTTATCCAAGGCGGGCGTTTTAAATGCGTTTTCTTACGTCTCGACTGCCGGAGGCGCTTTCTTGGAATGGATGGAAGGCAAGACCTTGCCGGGCGTGAAGGCGTTGGAATTGTGACATAGGCTATAGGTCATAAAAAAGCCCGCTCGGTTAAAGAGCGGGCTTTCTTTTTTGTGATCAAAGATGAAGTTTTATTCTTCGTCTTTTTTCTGAGCTTTTTTGATTGCTGCGCCCAGAATATCACCGAGGCTTGCGCCTGAATCGGATGAACCATATTCAGCCATAGCTTCTTTTTCCTCAGCAACTTCACGAGCCTTAATCGACAGTGCAATTTTGCGATTAGCTTTGTCGATATTCGTGATTTTGGCATCAACTTTTTCTCCAACCGCAAAACGGTCAGGGCGTTGCTCGCCACGATCGCGGGCCAGATCATTCCGTTTGATGAAGCCACTAAAGTCTGCGGCTTGATCGCCCAGAGTAACTTCAATGCCGCCTTCGGTAATGGCTGCAACAGAACAGGTCACAACATCACCCTTCTTGAAGTTGACAACGACGCTTTCAAAGGGATCATCTGTAAGTTGTTTGATGCCCAAAGAAACACGCTCTTTCTCAACGTCGATATCAAGAACTTTGACCTCAATCGTTTGGCCTTTTTGATAATCCTTGATTGCTTCTTCGCCAGCTTTTTCCCAAGACAGGTCAGACATGTGAACCATGCCGTCAATGTCTCCAGGAAGACCAACAAACAGGCCGAATTCCGTAATGTTGCGGATTTCACCTGAGAGCGTGTCGCCTGCATTGTGCGTGTTTTGGAAGCTTTCCCATGGGTTCTCAGCACATTGCTTGATCCCAAGGCTGATGCGACGCTTGGAAAGATCAACATCCAAAACGATAACCTCAACCTCTTGGCTGCTGGCCACAATCTTTCCAGGATGAACGTTCTTTTTCGTCCATGACATTTCAGAAACGTGGACCAATCCTTCGATTCCGGGTTCAAGCTCAACAAAGGCACCGTAATCGGTGATGTTGGTGACGCGGCCCTTCATCTTTTTCTCAACGGGATAACGATCCTCAACGCCTTCCCATGGGTCGGCTTCGAGTTGCTTCATGCCCAAGCTGATACGTTGCGTGTCTGCGTTAAAGCGGATGACTTGAACTGTAACTTGTTGGCCGATTTGCAAGACTTCTGAAGGATGATTAACGCGCTTCCATGCAACATCTGTAACGTGGAGGAGACCGTCAACACCGCCCAGATCAACGAATGCACCGTAATCGGTGATGTTCTTAACAACGCCTTGCAGGATTTGGCCCTCTTGCAGGTTTGCAACCAACTCTGAACGCGCCTCAGCCCGCGACTCCTCAAGCACAGCCCGACGAGACACAACAATGTTCCCGCGTGCGCGATCCATTTTGAGGATTTGGAAGGGTTGTGAGGTTCCCATAAGAGGCGAGATATCATGCACAGGGCGAATATCGACTTGTGAGCCAGGCAAGAAGGCGATGGCACCATCAAGATCAACCGTAAAGCCGCCTTTAACGCGCCCTGCGATGATACCGCTAACGCGCTCGGTCTTTTCGAATTTTTGTTCGAGAACGGCCCAGCTTTCTTCGCGCCGTGCTTTCTCACGTGACAGAGAGGCTTCACCATTCCTGTCTTCCATACGCTCGAGGTAAACCTCGACCTCATCGTTAATACGAATTTCTGGAGCTTGTCCTGGCGCTGCGAATTCTTTTAAAGGTACGCGGCCTTCTGATTTTAGACCCACATCAATAATGACCATATCATTATCAATATCGACAACGCGGCCTTTGACAACAGAGCCTTCTTTGCGGCCATCTATGCCGAAGGTTTCATTAAGCAAACTAGCAAAGCTGTTCTCTGCGACTTCTGAAGCTACCAAAAGATCGCCGCGAAGCGGACGTTTTGTTTTTGATTTTCCCATGGATTTTTCTTTCTGGACCAAGTTTGGTCCTATGGCGGATGATTGCCGCTCTTGCTTTCGTTTTTGGTTTTAAAGGATTAAGACGGGGCTGAAAGCAAGGCCATCATTGTCTTTTTCCCGTCGGCACCATGCCGACTATAGTTTGTCTTGCGTATCCTCAAGGAGCTTTAATTTTTCTTCAACAATCAAAAGCGCCTTCCGAAAGACTTCATCTCGATCAAGAGACGATGTATCAAGAATAACCGCATCTTCCGCCGGAACGGCGGGGGCTATGGCTCTTTCTTGATCGCGTTTATCACGTGCTTCCATATCCGCAAGAATGGTTGCTTCAGTAACATTTTCTCCCCGTTCCTGCAACTCCAGAAAACGACGATGAGCCCGTATCTCGGGGCGGGCTGTCACGAAAATCTTAATGGGGGCGTGGGGCGCAATGACAGTCCCAATATCCCGTCCGTCAAGGACGGCGCCTTTTTTACCGTCCGGAGGAGAGGCTGCAAAATCTTGCTGGAATTTCAAGAGGGAAGAGCGCACTTCGGGAATAACTGAAGCCTTGGAGGCCGCTTGTCCGACCTCATCTGAACGTAAAAGTTCAGGGTCAGCCGACTCGGTCATGCCGAGCATTTTCGCGGCAGCGACAGCGGCTTTGGGGTCTGCAGGGTCCTTGCCTGAAACTAATAAGGCATGCCCTACGGCCCGATAGAGCAAGCCGGTATCGAGATAGGCAAAGTCAAGCTCTGCGGCGATGCGTCGGGCAAGAGTCCCCTTGCCCGTTGCGGCTAAGCCATCCACTGCAATGATAAGTGTGTTTGTCATGGTGTTTTTATAGCTGATTGGCATGAAAGGGCAAGCTAAACAACAAAAAAGCCCGCTCTTGCTTAATGAGCGGGCTTTTTTATAACTCAATCGAAGAAACGATTAGGCGGCCTGTTTCTTTTGTGCCTTTTCCATAGCTTTACGGATTTTCAGAACTTCTTCGGAAAGGCGGCTCTTGCGGCTGTTCATGACATAAGCGTCAATGCCGCCTTTGTGTTCGACAGTGCGAATCCCGCGAGCTGTGAGGCGAAGCGTTACGGCTTTGCCCAAAATGTCTGAGGGGAACGAGCAAACTTGCAGGTTTGGCAACCAACGGCGGCGCGTTTTGTTATGTGCATGGCTTACATTGTTACCTGAAACGGGTTTCTTTCCGGTTACGGTGCAAATTCTGGTCATTCTATCCTCCGGCTCTTTTTCGTAAGGGCCTATACGTCTATAATCAAACAGCAAAAGGCTGCGGTATGCCCACGAGAGTCCGCGCCAAGAAGGCGTTTTATAGGGGGCGTATGAGAAAGAGTCAAGCTTTGCGGGCGGTAAGAAAGTAATTAATCGCGTTTTTTCCGGTTTCCAGCTCAAAAATCTGGCGAAATGGCCTGTAAACCAGCCCTCTGATGTCCATTGGCTCTAGTCCCGCTGCCTTGCAAAGGGCTGTTAATTCGTGGGGGGAGATAAATTTTTCATAGTCATGCGTGCCGAGGGGAATTTGGCCCATGATATATTCAGCGCCTACGATGCTGAAAAGAAAGCTTTTTTTTGTCCTGTTGAGCGTTGAGAGGATGAGGATGCCCTCTTTCTTCAGGAGTTTGGTGGCGGATTCTAAAAAGCTGCTTACATTTCCGACATGTTCGATAACATCTAAGGCTAGAATCAGATCAAAGGCCGTTTCCTTTCGGGCGGCGAGCGATTCGGCTGTTTCTACGCTATAATCTATTGAAAGCCCTTGCGTTTTGGCGTGTTGTGCGGCGGCTTCTATGCTCTCTGCGCAGGCATCTATGCCTTTGACGCGGCAGCCTTTCATCGCCAGAGCTTCGCTCATCAGCCCACCACCACAGCCAAGATCAAGAATTTCTAAATCAGCCATGGTTTTTTCTGTGCCGAAAGCGGCGCTGCATTGTTCTTGAATATATGCCATGCGTGGTGTGGTTAGGGCATGCAACGAGGCGAACATGCCTTTTTTCTCGTGCCATTCCTTGGCATGTGCGGCAAAATGAGCAATCTCTTCAGGGATAACGCTCGTCATGTGAGGCGGAAAGTGTTTCATTTTATTTTGGTGCATTGCAAAACATGTAACGGGGTCATATCATGAGATATCCGTTTTAACTATAAAGTATCAGGTTTCTTTTCTCTTGTCTCTTCTCGTCTTAAAATTTGGTGCGGCGTCGGTTGCAGATATCGAAGGCCTTAAGAATGCTGCCAGTAAGGTTGCGCAAGAGGTTCGCCTTGGTCACAAGGTTGTTGTCGTCGTGAGTGCGGCGGCGGGAGACACAGATAAGTTGATGACAACCTGTCGCCGTGTCTCGCCACGACCTAATCCGCGTGAGTATGACGCGATTGTTGCAACGGGTGAGCAAATCTCGGCGGGCTATATGGCTTTGGCATTAGAACAACGCGGCCTTAATGCGCGCTCGTGGCAGGGCTGGCAATTGCCGATCAGGACAAATTCTGCTTATGGGAAGGCTCAGATCCTAGACATTGATACCTCGGCTCTTCGTGCGCGTCTTGAAGAGGGCGAGGTTGCGGTTTTGGCGGGTTTCCAAGGGTTGGCCAAAGATAACAGCATCACAACGCTGGGGCAGGGCGGTACAGATTTGACAGCGATTGCTATTGCAGCCAGCCTTAAAGCAGACCGGTGCGATATTTATACGAAAACAGCGGGCGTTCATACGGCTAAGCCTCAGCTCGTTAGTCGTGCTACGCGTTTGAAGCGGATTTCCTATAAGGAAATTCTAGAACTTTCGGCGTTGGGTGTAACGGGACTCACAACGCGGGCGCTTAAAATTGCGCTTCAGCACAATGTTCCGATTCAAATTCTCGCGGCCTTTGGTAACGACATCGGCAGCGATTTGCCCGGCACCCTTATTACAAGCGAGGACCAAATTATGGAAACTAAACCAGTTACGGGCATTGCCCATAGTCGTGATATTGCACGTATTACGATTAAAGAAATTCAGGATCGTCCTGGTTCAGCGGCGCAGGTCTTTGGCGCTCTTAGCCGTGCGGGCCTCAACATTGACATGATCGTACAGCCTATTGCGACCGGTGGTAAAACGACAGAGTTGACCATTGCAATAGCTGAAGAAGATTTGCCTCGCGCCCTTCAAGCACTAGAGGATGACAAGGACGAGATTAAATTTTCAGCGTTGGAGGCTGAAAAAAATGTTGCTAAAATCTCTTTAGTGGGCAGCGGCATGCGAGGACGCTCTAATGTTGCGGCTTTGGCATTCCGGACATTGGCTGAGAAAAATATCAACATTGAGCTTATTGAAACCTCAGAGATCAGCCTGACGATTTTAATCGCTGAAGATTATCTCGAATTGGCTTTACGTACACTTCACACAGCTTTTGAGTTAGACTCGTAAGCTCTTTTTTCGGTATAAAGTTTTTATATCTTCTCTTTCAGGATTCATCATAGATATGACATCAATTAATCTTTCTTCCCGTTTAAAGCCTCTGATGCAACGGGGCGCGGCGTTCTTGGGAACGCCTTTAGCCATCATGGGTGGCGCTATGAGTTGGATTAGTGAGCGCAATCTTGTGGCGGCTATTTCTAATGGCGGCGGTTTTGGCGTGTTGGCTTGCGGGGCGATGACACCAGATTTATTGCGTGCAGAGATTAAGGGCACCAAGGGGCTGACGCGTAAGCCTTTCGGGGTCAATTTGATTACGATGCATCCAGAACTTGATGCCTTGATTGATGTTTGTATTGAAGAAGAGGTCTCTCATATCGTTTTGGCGGGAGGGATCCCCAGTGCGCCTGCGATTCAAAAAATTAAAGAGGCAGGCATTAAAGTCATGGGCTTTGCGCCTGCGCTAGCGCTTGGCAAGCGCCTTGTCAAAATGGGAATTGATGCGCTGATTATTGAGGGCATGGAAGCGGGCGGACATATTGGCCCTGTATGCACCTCTGTTTTAGCACAAGAGATTTTGCCTGTTCTTCATGAACAAGTCCCCGTTTTTGTTGCTGGCGGTATTGGGCGCGGCGAATCTATGCTGTCTTATTTGGAAATGGGCGCGGCTGGGGTTCAGCTTGGGACTCTATTTGTGTGTGCTAAAGAATGCATTGCGCACGAAAACTTCAAGAAGGCCTTTATCCGAGGCGCAGCGCGGGATGCCGTCCCAACGGTTCAGATTGACGCGCGTTTCCCTGTGATTCCGGTGCGTGCTTTGACGAATGAGGGCACCAAGCTTTTTATGGAAAAGCAACGCGAGGTAATAGCTAAATTCGATGCGGGGTTACTTAAGAAGGAAGAGGCTCAACTAGAAATCGAACATTTCTGGGCGGGAGCCTTGCGTCGAGCGGTAATAGAGGGCGATGTTGAGAATGGCTCGCTTATGGCGGGGCAGATTGTCGGGCTGGTTAAAGAGGAAAAGCCAACAGAAGCTATTCTGGGGGATCTTATCCAACAGGCCGAGCAGGCTCTGCTGCAGCGGGAGCTTTAGGGCGTTCCTTTTATTTGACGACACGCCCTAGGTCGTTAACCATAAGTGGGACGCATTTTCTTTCAGGATAGGTTTGACTCGTGCCTTTTTTCCCCTTATAGAAGGTCCCCTGTTTTAAAAAGTTACTTAGTTTGGAGTTAGTCTCGTGAAACGTACCTATCAACCCAGCAAGCTGGTTCGCAAGCGCCGCCACGGTTTTCGTGCGCGCATGGCGACAAAAAATGGCCGCAATGTATTGGCTCGTCGTCGGGCTAGAGGCCGTAAGCGGCTATCTGCGTAAGAGCCTATTCATAATCTAGATTCCGGCGTTGGCTTTTTGCCCGTTTTCTGCGGTTCGCTGCGCACGTAGCGTAAAGTAAAGTACGCTTACGCTGCGATCCTTGAAAACGAACAAAAATCCTTAGCCGGAACAAGATTCTGAACAGGCTCTAAGCCGTTCAAGATCCTGCTTTTTACTGACATAGGCTATATCGGGCCTTGTTCTTAGAAGAGTTGGTTTTATCCCATGGCTCATACTGAACTTAAAATCCTTAAAAAAAGAGCGGAGTTTCTAGCCGTTGCCGCTCTAAGGAAGCGCTGGGTGACGCCTGCTTTTATTGTGCAGGTCGCGCCACGTAAAAACGATCCAGAATCATGTGGTTATGGGCTGACGGCTAGTAAAAAGATGGTCGGTTGTGCGGTTAACCGTAATCGAGCTAAGCGGCGCTTGCGCGCGTTGATGCGCGATATGCTGCCACGTTTTTCTTTGGCAGGACATAATCTTGTTATCATCGCTAAGGAGGATATTCTTTCTTGCGATTATGAACAATTGCGGCGTGATTTGCGTTGGGCGCTTAAGCGGCTTAGTTTATCCTCATGATTGTGCGGCTTTTACGCTTCTTGATTTACCTTTATCGCCATAGCCTGTCCTATTTTCTTGGACGGCAGTGTCGCTTTGTCCCGACTTGCAGTGAATATGCTGATGAAGCGCTTCGAGTCCATGGTGCGTTAAAGGGAAGCTGGCTGGCGCTCAAGCGCATAAGCCGTTGTCATCCTTGGGGCGGTGAGGGCTACGATCCGGTGGTGACAGATGCAGAAATTACCTGTAATAAAAAGCCACCCAGAACTAGAGAAAAATAGGAACCAATGAATAACGATAATTTTGCCGCTGCTGTTTTGTTGTCAATTGCTATCCTCGTGGGGTTTCATTTCTTTTATGAAGCGCCTCGCTTAGAGCATGCCCAAAAGCAAGCGCGTATAGAACAAATGGCCGCGATTGACGCGACGAAAAAGCCCAAAGGGGAAGTTAAACAGCTTCAAGCGCGGGATAAAATTCTAGCGGCTGGTCAGCATGTGACGATTAACACGCCAGAGCTGCGGGGGTCGATACAATTAAAGGGCGCGCTCATTAATGATTTGGCTCTTTTGAACTATCGTGAGACCGTAGATCCTAAGTCTGCGAACATTGTGCTGTTGTCTCCGGCAGAATCGGCGCTGCCTTATCTAGGCTATTATGCTTCCTTTGGGTGGCTGGCTAAAGAAGGCGTTAAGGTGCCTGACGAGGATACGGTTTGGAAAGCGGATCGGAATGAGCTTACGCCTGAACAACCTGTGCTTTTGACTTGGTACAATGGACAGGGCTTGCGTTTCGAGCGTCTCATTAAGGTCGATAAAGAGTTTATGTTTACTGTGACGGACCGTGTGTGGAATGAAGGAAAAACGGATGTTACGCTTTATCCTTTTGGGGCTGTGACGCGTTACGGTAAGCCATCTGAGAATGGCACTTACGTGTTGCATCAAGGGCCTCTTGGTGTGCTTGAGGGTACGTTGAAGGAGCCTGATTATGATGATCTGATGGATGAGCGGAAGGTGTCTTTTGAGGGCCAAGGAGGCTGGCTTGGTTTTACCGATAAATATTGGTTGACGGCTTTGATCCCCGCGCAAAGTGAAAATCTGGCAGCAAGTTTTTCTTTTGAGGAGCGTGGCGTTGCGGATGGCATACAAGGCGGGATTTTCCAAGCCGATTATCGTGGTGCGCCGCTTACTTTGGGCGTGGGCGCGCAAGGCGAGCGTGTGACGAATTTCTTTGCAGGAGCCAAGCGTGTAGCGCTTTTGGATGATTATGCAACGCGCTATGACATTCCCTTGTTTGATCGGGCGATTGATTTTGGTTGGTACTATTATTTGACTAAGCCCTTCCTCTATCTCTTGCATGCGCTGAGCCAGCATTTGGGAGGCATGGCGTGGGCGATTATTGTCTTCACGTTGTTGTTAAAAATCGTCACGCTGCCTTTGTCTTTGAAATCTTCTCGTTCTATGGCCAAGATGAAAGATCTTCAACCAGAGATCAAAGCGATTCAAGATCGTCACAAAGATGATAAGGCGCAAGGGCAGCTTGCGCTGATGGAGCTTTACAAGCGCGAGAAAGTTTCGCCTGTGTCAGGCTGTGTGCCGATGCTGATTCAGATTCCTATTTTCTTTGCGCTTTACAAGGTCCTTTATGTAGGTATCGAAATGTGGCATGCCCCGCTTTTCGGCTGGGTTCATGATATGTCGATGCCTGATCCGTCTTCTGTTTTGACTGCTTTTGGTGCGCTTGATTTCTCTTTCATTCCTCATGTTGGTGTGTGGCCGATTTTGATGGGGCTCAGTATGTTTCTGCAGCAAAAAATGTCGCCGCAGCCAACAGATTCTTCGCAAGCGAAAATCTTTTTGTTTTTGCCGATTATCTTCACCTTTATGATGAGTAAGGTTGCGGTCGGTCTTATTTTCTACTGGACCGTGAGCAATATTTTGGGGATTGGGCAACAATGGTATGTGCAAAAGCAGGTGCATAAGTAAGGGGATTAGGGTTGGCAGGGATCAGGGATTGGGGAAATCTTTGGCGTTTCCTTCTTTTCTAACCTTCGTCATACCGGACAAGCGAACGATAGTGAGCGCTGATCCGGTATCTATCTCCAAGAATTGCAATTTGTTCCCATAACTGCAGCATAGGGAGATGGATTCCGGCTCTCATTTTCGCTACGCTCAAATGGGCCGGAATGACGAATTTTAAGAGAGACAAATGACGAAAGCTCCCCTGACCCTCGCCCCCCGATCCCCGAATCCCGATTCCGTTCGTTTCTTCTGTGGACCATGTGACTATGTGCTCTCAGCCTCAAAGCCAGAGCATTTGGATTCGATTCCTTTGCAAGCGCCGGAGGTTGCTTTTTGGGGGCGCTCGAATGTTGGGAAATCCTCGCTCATCAACGCGCTGACGGGGCGAAAGAAGCTAGCGCGGGCTTCCAACACACCCGGACGGACGAGGCAGATCAATTTCTTTAATCTTAATGATGCACTGCTTTTGGCTGATCTTCCCGGTTATGGTCATGCCGAGGCGTCGAAGACAGAGATCAAGGCGTGGAATCGCTTTATCCGATTTTACATGAAAAACCGCCAAGAGCTCCAGCGTGTTGTCCTGCTGATTGATGCGCGACGCGGCATTAAGGATATTGATGAGGATATTATGCTGTTTCTTGATGAAATGGGCGTGCCTTATCACATTGTGTTGACCAAGGCCGATCAGGTCAAAAAAGAGCTTGAGGAGACTGTTCAGGGTGTCGAGCTGGCTCTTAAACAACATCCTGCGGCGTGGCCGTCTGTTATGGTGACCAGCGCCGATAAAAAGACAGGGATTTCTGAACTGCAAGAGTCCCTTTATGGATTAGCGATGAGTAACTAGTTGTTTTTATTGGATAGGTATTTTGCTTCCCTCTTTTTTGGTTAACCAAAAATAAACAAAAACCCTTGCTTTCAGGAGAAGGTGGGTTACAATGCCTCAAAATCCGGAAGTTAAGCGGTAGGCTCCAAGCCTACCTTTTTTTATGTCCGGTGAAGAATAACGAAGACTCGCTAGAATAAGGAAGCAAGTTATGGAATTGTTGCATGTAGCCGATACCGTTGCGCGTGAAAAAGGCATTGATCGTGACGAAGTTCTTGAAGCAATGGAGCAAGCGATTCAAAAAGCTGGTCGCGCCAAATATGGGCATGAGCACGATATTCGCGCAACGATTGATCGGAAAACAGGTCAAGTCGGGTTGCAGCGTTATCTGCTCGTTGTTGAAACAGCTGAAGAAATTGAAGACGAATATGTGCAAGTGCTTTTAAAGGCGGCACAAAAGACTCATCCTGACGTTAAGGTGGGTGAGTATATCGTTGATGATTTGCCGCCGATTGATTTGGGCCGTATTGCCGCGCAAACGGCTAAGCAAGTGATCGTACAGAAGGTGCGTGAGGCCGAACGCCGTCGTCAATTTACAGAGTATAAAGATCGTGTTGGCGAGATTGTCAGCGGTATTGTTAAGCGTGTTGAATATGGCAATGTCACGATTGATCTTGGCAAGGCTGAGGCGGTTTTGCGGCGTGATGAGGCTTTGCCGCGTGAGCATCTGAAGAATGGCGAGCGTGTTCGCGCCTATATTTACGATGTACGGGAAGAGCAACGGGGACCACAGATTTTCCTTTCACGGACTCATCCTGTCTTTATGGCGAAGTTATTCTCGCAAGAAGTTCCTGAAATCTATGATGGCATTATCGAGATTAAATCCGTGGCGCGTGATCCAGGGAGCCGTGCGAAGATCGCCGTTATCTCTAGCGATAGTTCCATTGATCCCGTTGGTGCGTGTGTTGGTATGCGTGGCACACGGGTTCAGGCTGTTGTGGGTGAGCTACAAGGCGAAAAGATTGATATCATTCCATGGTCATCTGATCCGGCAACGTTCGTTGTGAATGCGTTGGCTCCTGCGGAAGTGGCCAAGGTTGTCTTGGATGAAGAGAGTCACCGTATGGATGTTGTTGTGCCGGATGAGCAATTGTCTCTGGCAATTGGCCGTCGTGGGCAAAATGTACGTTTGGCTTCGATGCTGACGGGTTGGGATATCGACATTTTGACCGAGCAAGAAGAGTCTGATCGTCGCCAAGAAGAGCTTTTGACACGCACTACCCTCTTTATCGAGGCGTTGGCTGTTGATGATGTGATTGCGCATCTCTTGGTCAGCGAAGGCTTTACGCGTGTTGAGCAGTTGGTTGATACGCCTTCTGATGAGTTGGCTGAGATCGAAGGTTTTGATCTTGAAGTAGCATCTGAGCTTCAACAACGTGCGCGTTCATGGCTTGAGGAAGAAGCTACTAAACTTGAAGCACGTCGTGCAGAACTTGGCGTGACCGAGGATGTTTTGGCTCTGCCACATATGACTCTTGCCATGGCTGTGAAGCTGGGCGAAAAAGATGTTTTAACTTTGGATGATGTTGGTGATTTGGCTGGTGATGAATTACAAGAAATTCTTGGTGATTCAGTAAGCGAGTCGATGGCTAATGAAATTATCATGA
>JBFXDW010000016.1:0-24192 GCA_050180745.1 Bdellovibrionales bacterium
ATCAATGGCATCGGTTCAGGAGGCCTCAACAAGATCGCTCGATTCAAATAATCGTCAACATGATCTTCCAAGACATCCAGCTGGGTATTAAAGAAGTGGCCTGTACCCGGAACAATGCGATAATCAATTTCAATGTTGCCTTGTGCTGAAAGCTTTTCAACAAGTTTGGCTACAGATGACTCAGGCACAATTTCATCATCTTGCCCATGTATAACAAGACCAGACGACGGGCAAGGAGCCAAAAAGCTGAAATCCAGCATGTTGGCTGGGGGCGCAACCGAAATAAACGACTCAACTTCGGGGCGACGCATAAGGAGCTGCATACCTATCCATGCACCAAAGGAAAATCCAGCGACCCAAACCGAACGCGCATTCGGGTTAATTGATTGCAGCCAATCGAGGGCTGAAGCTGCATCACTGAGCTCGCCTTCGCCACGATCATAGGTTCCTTGTGAACGTCCTACACCACGAAAATTGAAACGCAATGTTGCAAAGTCACGCTCTGCAAATGCTTGAAATAGCGAATAAACAACCTTGTTGTTCATTGTGCCGCCATGTTGGGGATGAGGGTGGAGGATGATCGCAATCGGCGCTGTGGGAGACTTCCCTGGAGTATAGCGCCCCTCCAAACGGCCCTCGGGGCCAGCAAAAAGAACTTCGGGCATATGTGATCCTGAACTGTAAAAGATAAAAAAAGTTTCCATTCCCCAAAAAACAAGGTTAACATTGCTTTCTGGATGGCCGCATCCTAGCACAGGTGGGGGGGCAAAATTCAAGCAACTAATTTGTTGCAGCTCCTTTTAATCATAAAAAAGCCTATTTTAGGGGTTACTTTTTCCTTACACTTTTATATAATACTGCGTAGGTACTAGAATTAACGGCGCATTTTGCAACCAAGAAGGGGAGGAAAGCCATGAGAATAAGTACAAAAGGACGTCATGCGGTTATGGCCATGCTTGACTTTGCACGTCACGGGGGAGAGCGGCCTGTCCCATTAGCAGATGTCGCACAGCGACAAATGATTTCGCTCTCATATCTAGAGCAGCTCGTCGCCAAGCTTAAGAAGCATGGTCTTGTAAAAAGTATGCGTGGTCCAGGCGGCGGATATCTACTGGCTCATGAACCTGCGGATATTTCTCTTTACAAAATCGTGAATGCTGTCGATCCAGGCATAACAGCGGGTGAGCGGCCTGTTTTTGAGGGCGACAATCTCACGGCTCGTCAAATGACAGATAAACTCTGGGGCTCTTTGCTCGAAGAGGTTCAAAAATATCTTAAGGATCGCTCGCTTGGTGATGTCTTGAATAAAAAGGTATGATAAGAATTATCCATGGATAACGTTATCGAGTTTAATGATTTCTCAGCCCCAGAAAATTGCGCTGTCGCTGAGTCCTGTTGCTGGCTGTGCCAAAAAGGTAATCCTATGCGTGCCTTTTTCTGCCAGCATTGCGGAACAATCCAACCTGTGCGGCCCATAGACCATTTTACGCGGTTGGGACTGGAACAGCGCATTGATGTAGATTTGCAGAAACTGGATCGCCAATATACAAATCTACATCAAGCCTTTTCTCCTGAGCGCTTTAAAATTCGAGGCCTTGGAGAGCGAGGGCATGCCGCAGGACAACTTTCGGCTTTGGAAGAATCCTATTTGACGCTACGAGATCCTCTGCGGCGAGCACGTTATTGGATGGACCTCCATCAGCAAACACAGCCAGTCAACGATATTCCCAATCCGATGCTAGAAGAATTGCAAGCGGAGCTTACTTCGGCTTCTATCGCTTCCGAATGTGATCGCGTTGCACATAAAGCGGGCCGCGCGTTAGAGCAGGGTGTTGTCGGTGTGATGCAAGCTTTACGGAGCTTTAACTGGAGATTGGCTAATTCTCTTCTGGCAGAAGTGAATGGTCTTGAAAATTTGATGCAAGCAGCTCATGAAACGCGTGCCCGTCTTGCCAGTCAGTCCCCCCAAGAAACGGACAATATTTTTCGCAGAAAATAGAAGAAGAACAGATTATAGATAACCCGAATAATGGGTTTAATTCGTTGACAGAAAAAGAAAATGGGATTCCCGCCTTCGCGGGAATGACGGATTTGTTGAGAGAACTATCCCTTAACCCCACCCGTCATCCCCGTGAAAACGGCGGGCCCATTTGTTTTCTTGCACTTTACTGCATATCCAAACCCATAACTCGGGTTATAGATACGTCTTTACCTCTTCAAGCGTGTGTACATTTTTGATTCTATCCATTTCCGATTGTCCACCCAGCCACAAAATGGTGCCGACTCCAGCATTTTGAGCTGCTTGTATGTCTGTAAGCTTATCTCCAACCATGATAGATTTTTGCAGATCTATATTCAGTTTTACAGCCGCTTCTAGGATCATGCCTGCACTTGGTTTTCTCCAAAAGCTGAGGCGCTTATACCGATGAATTTCGGAATCGGGATGCTCAAAACACCACTGAATAAGAGAGAAGTTGATACCTTCCTTTTTCATCTCTTGCAGCATATAGGCAGTTAGAGCTTCAAAATCCTCTTCCTTATAATACCCTTTTGCTACGCCTGCTTGATTGGTTACAAGAACCAAATAATATCCTTCATCTATGGCACGATGAAGCAGATCAAAGATGCCATCCATGAATTCAAAACGATCCCTATGCCCTACATATCCATGTTCAACATTGACAACGCCGTCTCGATCTAGCAAAAGGGCTTTTTTTTTCATTTTTTCGTCTTTCTTATGGGATAGAAGCTGTTAGTATCCCTATCGGACATAACCCTAGCAAGGATGATTGACAATGAAAAGAATCTTAGCGCTTTTACTCGCCTTAACAATTGGAGTTTTTTCTATGAATGTACAAGCCGAAACAACAGAAACTCTTGATCTTGAAAACACGATCTATCTCGACTTAAAAGATGGGCGCGTGGTGATTCAGTTGCGCCCCGATATCGCGCCTAATCACGTTGCTCGCATTAAAGAGTTAACGCGCCAAGGATTCTATAATGGTCTCAACTTTCACCGCGTTATTCCGGGTTTTATGGCTCAAACAGGTGACCCAAATGGCGATGGCACAGGCGGCAGCGGCCAAAAGCTGAAAGCAGAATTCAGCAATGTTCCTCACGTGCGTGGTACGGTGTCTATGGCTCGTGCAGCTAGCCCCGATTCCGGCGACAGCCAGTTCTTTATTTGCTTTGACGATGCGTCTTACCTTGATGGCAAATATACTGTTTGGGGTCATGTTATTTCCGGCATGGAAGCCGTTGATAAAATAAAAGCAGGATCTCAACTTAATAACGGCAAAGTCGATGATCCAGACAAGATTATCAAAATGATTGTTGCTGCTGATGAAGGTAAAGAGGCTCCAAAGGTAGAAGTGCCTATAGCTGACTAAAGACGCGGCGGAATAAATTTTGGACTCCCTTATCCACATTATCGGGGGCGGACTGGCTGGCAGTGAAGCGGCATGGCAACTCGCCATTCGCGACCTGCCAGTCATTTTACATGAAATGCGCCCCGTAAAAATGACTCCGGCTCATAAAACGGATGGTCTGGCTGAGCTTGTATGCTCTAACTCGTTGCGTGCGGATGATCATGAGCGTAGCGCGATTGGCTTGCTTCATCAGGAAATGCGTGAATGCGGCTCTCTTGTTTTAGAGGCAGCTGATGCTTGTGCGGTTCCTGCGGGAGGCGCTTTGGCCGTGGATAGAGAGACATTCTCAGAATACATAAGCCATAAAATAAAACAGCATCCACTGATCACAATTCAAAATGAAGAAATTACAACGCTACCCCCAGAGGATTGGGGTGATGTAATTATAGCATCTGGTCCTTTAACCTCGGATGCGTTAGCGGACTCTATAAGGAAAGTGACAGGAGAGGATTCGCTTCATTTCTTCGATGCGCTAGCGCCTATCGTAGAGCGCGAGAGCATCGACATGAGCGCGGCATGGTTTCAGTCACGCTATGATAAAGGAACGGGTGTTGATTATATAAATTGCGCGATGGATAAGGGGCAGTATGAGAACTTTATCGACGCACTGCTTGAAGCCGAGAAAGTCGAATTTAAAAGTTGGGAAAAAGAGACTGGCTATTTCGAAGGATGTTTGCCCATTGAAGTCATGGCTTCTCGCGGAAAAGAAACTTTGCGTTATGGCCCTATGAAACCCGTAGGTCTAACCAACCCGCATAAAGACGGGCGCGCTTATGCGGTCGTGCAATTAAGGCAGGATAACAAAGCGGGAAGTCTGTGGAACATTGTCGGTTTTCAAACGAAAATGACTTATAGTGCGCAAGAAAAAGTATTTCGCATGATCCCAGGCCTTGAAAACGCGAGCTTTGCGCGGCTGGGAGGCATTCATCGTAATACCTTCATCAACAGTCCCCTATTACTGGACAAGGAACTGCGCTTAAAAACACATCCTTATGTACGTTTTGCAGGACAAGTCATGGGGGTCGAGGGGTATGTCGAGTCTGCCTCTATGGGCTTATTGGCGGGGTTGTTTCTTGCACATGAAAGAGACGGAACAACTCTAACGCCGCCGCCACACACCACAGCTCTGGGCGCCTTGCTTGCTCATGTAACTGGTGAAGCTGTTGCTGAGACATTTCAGCCAATGAATGTGAACTTTGGACTCTTTCCTGAGTTCGAGGGACGCGTCAAAGGAAAACAAAATCGAAAGATGGCTCATGCTTCTCGTGCACGAGAGGATTTTTCTTTATGGCGCTCTAAGAGCCAGTTCATAATCTAGATTCTGAACTGGTTCTAAAAACATATCGCTTCCAGTATGACTGTCTGCCTGTTAATAACAAGTTGTGGATATAATCTCTTTTTCTTCTACTAGATATTGCGCCGCACGCCCGTTTATGTAAAAAGAATCATGTTCTCTTTCGGGTCAGGTGAGTCCATGTCCTCTTTACATGAAAAATTCGTTAATCTAGGCAGCCCACGGCGGATCTGGGCTGTTGCTGCGATCAACGGCGATCATGAACGTTTGATGGCTTTGCACGATCATCTGGCCACCCGTTTTAATGTACGAGATCGTTTGGTTTATCTAGGAAATTATATCGGCATGGGCGCGTTCGATAATCGTGCCGTTCTTGAAGAACTTCTAGCCTTTCGTTCTGCACTGCTGGCTAAATCAGGAATGGAACCAAACGATATTGTTCATCTTCGTGGTCCTGCTGAGGAAGCATGGCAACGTCTGTTGCGTTTACAGTTTTCTCCGGCACCTACCCGTGCGCTTGAGCGCTATCTGGAATTTGGTGCCGAGTCGTATCTGCGACTTTACGGAGTCAGCTTGAATGACACAAAATCTATGGCGCGGGCGGGAAGCGTCGCAATTACGCGCTGGACAAACCAGCTCCGTATGCTGCAACGGGAAACACCTGGCCACGAGGCTTTTGTTTGCAGTTTTCGCCGTGCAGCACTAGCGGCAACGCCTGATGATAAGGCTGTTTTGTTTGTACCCGCAGGATATGACGGAAGCCGTATCTTAGAAGATCAAGAAGATAATCTATGGTTCTCACGGACATCTTTTGCTTTACCAGCGGATAACCAAACAATCTCACGTATTGTACGCGGCTTTGATGCTATGCGCCGTGGCGTGCAAACGGAAGGACGCGCCGTAACGCTGGATGCGGGGGCAGGGCGTGGCGGCCCGCTTGTGTGTGGCTGTTTTAACGTGGACGGCCAATTGCTTGAGATGATTGCCGTAGGTGGCAAGGGAGCTGTTGAGTCATCTCGCTTTGAACATGTCTCACGGCCAGCTATGCCGATACGGAGCGTGCCGCAAATTGGCATCATTCCTCCCTCCGAGCAACCAAGCTTGTTTGAGGGTTTACGGGGGTAAATTTTGGAGTAGGTTGCCTTGAAGTAGGTTGCTCTAACAACACCTCCGTCATTCCCGCGACCTGTCGCGCCGACTTGTCTTGCCGAAGCCACGAAGTAGCGTAGGGAGAATAGAGGGAAGTCCCCTTTTGGTGGTTCCCAAAATTGTGATTTTTATTTTTCTTGCAACTTTTGGAAATAGTACAAAAACATGGTAGATAACGATTTCCCTCTATCGCCCCACAGAATGTAAGAACTAATTTACCGGAGCATCCATCATGATAAAGCGTTTTTTTATGGCCTTAGCAACTCTCTTTCCGTTACAGGCTTTGGCTAATCCTCTGGAACTAGCCAATCCTCTAGAACTGGCCGCTGTGCTAGAACCCAAGGAAACCTTTGGCACTAAGGCGTTAGGGATGGTGTTGGAGCTGGGGAAGAACCTTGTTTATGACATAGAGCATTTCTTTCATAATTTTGCAGCGCTCTCCAAGCTGCTTGATTGGTTTCATGCTCAAATTGCCGACCCAATGATTTACGAGCGCTGGCTTGACATAGGTCAGGTTTTAGCCTTCACATTAGCGGGCGCCTATTTATTGAAGTATTTGGTTGAGATTCTCTTTTTTCCGATGCGTCAGAAACTACGTAATCGAGAAATCCATGTTGCTTATTTACGCATAGGCACAGCGTTGGTTCGCCTTTTTATTATGTTGTTGCCCACGGTTACATTTTTAGGCGTTGCCTTGTTTGCTCTTAGTCAAGTGGAATCAATCAAGTTAACACGATTTGTCGTATTAATGGTAGTTTATGCGTTGGCATTGTACCAACTATGTTGTGCCTTGTTTCGCTTTCTTTTGGCACCACGCACCGAAAGCTTGCGCTTTATTCCTATATCAACTGAAAACGCAGCTTTCCTCAAACGTTGGGGAAAACGTTATGCAAGGGTCATTCTCTTCGGCACTTATCTTGCTGAGATTGCTCTACACATGAAGGTGCCAACCGAAGCCATATCAGCTTTTGAAAGTCTGATCGCGTTTACGGTAATTGTGATGACAATCATGGTCATTATGAAGAAAAAATCGCTTGTTTCCCTTGCTATTCGCGGGAATTTGTCGGCGGCTTCTGGTTCTCTTAGCTTTGTCGATAATTTGCGCTTATGGGCTGCACGCACGTGGCATGTGCTAGCGATCGCCTATCTTATCGTGGGCTATCTTGTTACCATGATGGGAGCAGAAGGCGGCTTTTGGATTATGCAGCAAGGAACGATCGGAACTCTTCTTGCTATTGTCTCTATGCGTTTTCTTCTCTATTTTGCAAGCCGATTTGGCTACAAAAAACGGCGTCCTCCTATATCTGGAGGAATCTATCGCCCTGTACTACGCGTCTTATTTAAATTCACAATATGGGGAGGTGGCTTGGCCTCTATCCTGCTGTCTTGGAATGTTGATGTAGGGGCTATTTTTATGTCCTCTTGGGGACAGCGTATTTCAGGATCTGTCTTTTCGATCGTTACAGCCCTATTGATCCTCGTTGCCATTTATGAGGCCGTTCATTTTATTATTAAAGAACGCCTCTATAAGACAGACGATGAAGGCAAGGTTATTGAAGCTGATGCACGGCTTCGCACCCTTCTTCCTATGCTACACAATGTGACGATATTTGTTCTCGCATTGATTGCAGTCATGGTTCTTTTGTCTGAGCTTGGAATTGATACGGGACCTCTGCTTGCTGGTGCTGGAGTTCTTGGTGTTGCCTTGGGCTTTGGTTCTCAGACTCTCGTCAAAGACTTCCTGACAGGTATGTTTATCCTGATTGAAGACACTATGGCCGTTGGCGACGTTATTCAAATTGGCAGTCATAAAGGTACCGTCGAGAGTATGACACTGCGCACAGTTAAACTGCGGGATAAGCATGGCGCTTTGCACGTTATACCGTTTAGCTCTATTGCCGACATTATCAATATGAGCAAAGATTATGCCTATGCGCTTTTGGATATGGATGTTGATTACGGCAGCGACCTTAACAAGGTACAAGAGGTCATCCTGCGCGTTGGCAACGAGCTGGGTGAGAATCCAGAATATAAGGGCCTGATTCTTGAACCGATCAGCATCATGGGGGTTCAGGCTTTTGCGAGCTCAGCCATCACAATCCGTAGCCGCATCAAGACAGTTGGGGGTAAGCAATGGGACGTTCGCCGGGCATTTTTTGCTCGTATTAAGCCCGCCTTTGACGAAGCAGGAATCGAGATACCCTTCCCACATGTTGTGCATGTGAATAGATAAAGGGGAGGGAAGGCGTCCATCACAAGCGAGCCCCTCGCAAGGGGCTCGCAAAAATACTGAGTTCGTTTTCTGTCGTTTGTTTATTGATTGCTGAACACGTGTTGGACATCGTCATTGTCTTCTAACACGTCAAAAAGCTTGGTCAATGTTCCAAGCTGATCTTCAGCAATTTCAATCGGCGTTTGTGCTTTCCAGATGAGACGTGCACTAGACGGCTCCCCAAGTTGGGTTTCCAAAGCATCGCGGACCACACCAAAAGCATCCACACTAGTATAAACATGATGATCTTCTTCATCAGAGTGAACATCTTCACCGCCAGCTTCGATCACATGTTCGAACATTTCTTCGTTGCTGCATTTATCGACTGGATAAACGATCTCGCCAACGCGATCAAACATGAAACTAACCGAGCCGGACTCGGCCATGTTCCCGCCATTTTTAGACAGAGCTGTGCGCACTTCCGCCGCTGTACGGTTGCGGTTATCCGTCAAGGCTTCGATAATCAGAGCCGAACCACCTGGGCCATAAGCCTCATAACGAACCTCTTCATAATTCGCGGCGTCGCCTGATCCGGGTTGGCCTTGTTTGATTGCACGTTCGATCCGATCCTTGGTCATATTTTTCGCACGCGCTTCAGCAATAGCGGCACGCAGACGAGGATTAGACGCAGGATCAGGTGATCCAGTCTTAACAGCTACGGTGATTTCACGAGCGAGCTTATTGAATATCTTACCCTTCTTAGCATCCGCTGCGTTTTTGGTGTGCATTACATTTTTTGCATGGGAATGACCAGCCATTTTTGTCTCCTTATATTTTGAGGATTCAGGATTCAGCATTTAGGATTCAGGGGGGGATTGATTTTGCATTTCTCTCCCAGTCTTTCACGCCATTCCTATCGTGACAAGGAATATGGTTGAGGATCGGGAAAGAAAGAAACAGGAAGCCCCCCTGAATCCTAAATGCTGAATCCTGAATCCCCCTTCTTACACATTAAACTTAAAGTGGAAAATATCGCCGTCTTGGACAGTATAGTCTTTTCCTTCCTGACGCAATTTTCCCGCTTCACGAGCTCCAGACTCGCCTTTACAGTCAACAAAACTATTATAATCTATCGTCTCGGCTTTGATGAAACCGCGTTGGAAATCCGTATGGATAACGCCAGCTGCTTCTGGAGCTGTGGCCTCGCGCCGAACGGTCCATGCTCGAGCCTCTTGTGGACCTACGGTAAAGAAGGTCAACAAATTCAAAAGCGCGTAACCAGCCTTGATAATTTTATCCAAGCCAGACTCTTCTAAGCCCAGAGCCTCAAGAAATTCTGCTTTTTCCTCTTTGGTCGATAGCGCGGCAACTTCCGATTCAATAGCGGCAGCGATGATAACACAAGAAGTTCCTTCGGACTTAGCCCTTTCTTCTACTTTTGCTGAAAGCTCGTTGCCTGTTGCGGCACTGTCTTCCTCAACATTAGCAATATAAAGAACTGGCTTTGAGGTGATAAGGTGGAGCTGTTTAAAGAGCTTTATTTCTTCAGGCGCAAGGTCAGGAATAATGGTACGGGCAGGCTTACCGTCTTGCAAAGCAGCCAAAGCAGGCTCCATGACCTCTAGCATTTCTTTGGCTTCTTTGTCGCCGCCCTTCGCTTTTTTCTGAGCGGCTGTTACGCGCTTTTCCAAGCTTTCAAGATCAGCCAGCATCAGTTCCGTATCGACGATATCCGCATCGCGCAGAGGATCTACACTGTCTTCAACATGTGTGATGTCATCATCCTCAAAACAGCGTAAGACATGGATCACCGCATCAACTTCGCGAATGTGTGCCAAAAACTTATTACCTAGACCTTCGCCCTTGGCCGCACCGCTTACAAGACCCGCAATATCTACGAATTCAAGCTGCGTGGGGATGATCTTAGCTGATCCCGCGATCTTGGCGAGTTGATCCAAACGGCTGTCTGGGACGCTCACACGGCCTACGTTAGGCTCGATCGTACAAAAAGGGTAGTTAGCAGCCTGCGCGGCAGCCGTAGCTGTGAGCGCATTGAAAAGGGTCGATTTCCCTACATTAGGGAGACCTACAATCCCGCAATTAAATCCCATGGAAGTCCTTTAATGTTTATTCATTATTAATGCTCTTCTACGCTCTAGGCGATTTTTGTCCGAAAAACAAGGGAAAGTAAGAGCCAGTTTTCTTACAAACGTAACAAAAGGTAATGAGGCTTGATTTCACCTTTCTTTATGAAAAAGGTACAAAATAATTCGTTGGATTCGAAATATAGAAAGTTAAGGTTAATGGATAACATCGTAACGCTTGCTAGTGCTTCTGCTATCTCGCCCATGCCCTTAGGTGGTATGAGCGCGTTTTCGCTTGCACAAGCCGTCTATCAAAAGACGTTGCGGGGGGAGGCCCAATGCTCTGGCGTTGGCGTACATTCGGGCGAACGGGTTACCATGCGCTTGCTTCCGGCTGAGCCAGATACAGGTGTTGTTTTTATACGTACTGATTTGAAAAATGGCGCTCGCACCGTTAAAGCGCGCTGGGATTATGTCGTGGATACGCGACTTTGCACGGTGGTCGGGAATGACCACGGTGGAAGAGTCGCGACGATTGAGCATCTGATGTCCGCTATTCGTGCTGCGGATATCGATAACCTGTTGATTGAGATTGATGGGCCAGAAGTGCCTGTTATGGATGGCAGTGCGGATTCTTTTGTGTTTCTGCTTGATATGGCGGGTGTGCAAGAGCAGAGAGCTTTGCGTCGGGAAATCGAGATTTTGCGACCTATCACGGTTGAAGAAGACGGGAAATGCGCGTCGCTGATGCCAGCACCAAAGGCTCGTTTCTCCGTCGAGATTTCCTTTGCACAAAAGCTCATTCAGAAACAAAGTTATGATCTTGTTTTGTCCTCGCAAGGCTTCCGTAGTGAGATCAGTAGGGCGCGCACTTTTGGTTTTTATGAAGATGTCGAGAAAATGACGGAGCTCGGCTTGATGCGGGGGGGCTCACTTGAAAATGCGATTGTCATCAAAGATGAGAAGATCATGAATAAAGAGGGCTTGCGTTTTGAGAACGAGTTTGTTCGCCACAAGCTCCTTGATGCCATCGGTGACATTGCACTAAGTGGCCTTCCTATTCGTGGACATTTTGTAGGCACCAAAACAGGCCATGCGATGAATAACAAGCTGTTACGCGCCCTTTTTGCGGACGAATGCGCATGGCGCGAAGTAATCGCAGGCCCCCTTGAAGAAGAGAGAATTATAGTTAACGCCTAACGCGCTGAATTTTATATGAAATTATAGAATCTTGTCGAAAGCTTTGAATTTTTCTTAAAAAAGTGTTATGATGTCCATCTGTTTAAATGAGCTTAACAGGAAAAATATAGGAAAAACCTACACTTACCACACGCACACACATTAAGACGCTTCAACCTCATGGTTAATATGCGCCTCCTTCAGGGTGATTTTTGTGCGATTTATGGATTTGTTGAGTGTTTTTTCTTTTCCTAGGGCTCCGTTTGGCCGCGCAGGCCTTTTTTTACAAGACTGGGGAGCGAAGAGACTATGACTGTAAAGATCGAATTTAAAAAAGGTGACTTTGTTGTGTATCCAGCTCATGGCGTTGGCCGTGTTGAAGGGGTGGATAGCTTTGAGGTCGAGGGGCTAGAGGTATCGCTTTATAGTATCATGTTTGAGCAAGAGAAAATGCGTCTTAAAGTTCCTGTTGACAAAGCTAAGTCATCGGGCTTGCGTCGTCTGTCGTCGCGCGATCGGATTCGTGAGGCGTTGACAACACTTCAAGGTAAGTCTCGTGTCCGTCGTGTTATGTGGAGCCGCCGTGCTCAGGAATATGAATCAAAAATCAACTCAGGCGATCCAGTATCTATTGCCGAAGTCGTACGTGATCTGCATCGTGGCGAAGACCAACCCGAGCATTCCTATAGCGAACGTCAAATCTATCAAGCAGCTCTAGAGCGCCTGTCTCGTGAGTTGGCAGCGGTTGAAAAGATCGACCAAATCAAGGCTACAGCGAAGCTTGAGACTGTTCTTTCAAAAGAAAAGAAAGCCGCTTAACAGGAGCGAAGAGAGAGGCGTCCTTTTTGCATGCCTCTCCTTGTCTTTTATACGCTTCCCGTCATCCCCGCGAACGCGGGGATGACAGCATGGCAGCTGCATTGGGCATTTAGAGAAGATTGGCTTTGCATATAGCCTATATCTCTCCCCATTCATCAAAAAAATCTCCGTCATTCCGGACAAGCGCCCGAAGGGCGTGAAGATCCGGAATTCCATTTTTTTATGTCCAGAACTTGCAACGTTTATCTTTTTTGCAAATTCTGGAAATAACCAAATGCGGTTGCAATGCCTCCTCCCCTAAATCCTGAATGCCAAATCCTGAATCCTCTTAGTAATTCGTATTCACGCCACCAATATTTTTCAGATAAAAATTAAGCAAGATCGTCGTTCCCGGCTCAACATCAACCTGATCCGTATAATCCCGCGTAACCGATAGATCGGAACGGAAACATTCATCCTGATAGACTAAATTAAACGACGTATTCCGCGGCCCTGGGTTAGGTGCCATGGCGCGCTTATGGCTTGCGGAAAAGGACCAGTATTTTGCGAATTGAGAACTCAACCCTACCGTTGCTTCTTGAATGCGCTGATCAACAGTGGACGATCCTTCGGACTGTTTCAGAGAAAGATATTTGACGTTGGGTCTGAACACCGGAGCGCCTGCTGAAGCGCTTAGCTCTTGCCGCGTTACACCGAGCGTTCGTTGATTGAGGCGAAAACCATAACTTACATCAAGCCAACTTGCCGGTGTGAAATCTATGTGACCAACGAAGTCAGAGAAATTATTCTGCAACCCAGATCCTTCAGTAAAGGTATCATCCTCTTGAAAACGAAAGACTTGTCCGACCAGCATTTCAATACGCTCACCATCATGTCCGAATAGTGCGTGACGAAGGCCATAGGCAGCACGAGTTCCGCCTTCCACACGATCAATGCCGGAAAACCGGTTTGAGGAGAACAAATTTGTTTCATCAAACTCAATATCCAAAGAATCTTCGTTCGGCAAACGCTTGTCGTTGCGTGCACGAGGAGCCGCAGAAAAGACAGCGATTGGCTCAAGGAGTTGCTCATAACCATCGCCTCGCCGTCCCAAAGGATAACGGACCTGAAGATCAGCCTGTGCAAAGGGTCTTATATACTCCACATCAGCAACATCGCTATCGTTGTAAACGTTTTCAGCCCAATAGGCATCTGTACGAACCTGTCCTGCAAGGGTTGTCAGGAAACCAGTTTGCGAAATGAACTGACGCTCCCATCCGCTTTTAAGAGCCAGACGTCGTGTTGAGGGACCTAGTTTGGCTAAGTCTGTTTCCTCTTCACGCGAGGTTACAAGAAGCGAACTATCAAAGGACCAACGTCCGCCCCATAACGCACCTGGTTCTCCAAAAGCGCTATACTGGATTTCAGGCGCGATCAGAGGCTCTGTCAGACGCGTGCCCGGACGCATGTCTTGGAAATAATACATATTGGTGACGAAGTAGTCGCGATTCTTAAATCGTTCCGCATAAAAGCGATTTACCAACAGATCGTCTCCACCTAGGCTATAACGATTCATATAGCCTTTATCCGAGGCATACGCGATCTGTCCCCCAAGCCGCCATTCGCGATCAACATTAAACAAAGTACTGCCAAACAAATGGCCGCGCCATTTCTTGCCTAAATCATTACCTGCGTCATCTTTATAATGCGCGTAAGCGATACTTCCATCTAAGGCTAATTGTCCTTTTCGGAATTTATGCTGCCATTCTGCCCGTGTTTGCAGAATATCTTTTTCACTAATCGTCGGCGTAAGAAGCAAATCGCTATTAGGCGCAAGATCAAAATAATAAGGTGTGCGTGACATTGGTCCAAGAGTACTATCCAACGCAACGACAGGTGTTAAAAATCCCTGACGACGCGACACTGTTGGATCAGGATGAGAGAAATAGGGGGTATAAAAAACAGGAAAGCCCCAAATATCTATTGTAGCATTACGATAGATAATATCTTTTTTAACGGCATCATGCGTCGTTTTTTCAGCACTTATCTGCCAAATAGGCGCTTTGCGAGGATTTTCTTCGCACAAGTAACAGGCAGAATAAATCCCCTTTCGTGCAACCAAATAACGGCCTTCATAGCGCTGCGCATCCAGCGCAACGATACGAGATTCATCAGGGAAAAGAATCCCAACCTCGTTCATGAAAGCCTGTTTCATATCGGAGGTGAGCTCAAGCTCTGTAGCGAACATAAGCTCGCCTGTTTTTTGTTCTAAGAGTGCGATGTTTCCTTCGGCTTTAATAACGTCCGTGTTTTTATTATAGATAATGCGGTCAGCACGCAGAATATGTTCTTCCTGAGACAGCTCCACATTTCCTATGGCTGTTACAATGTTAGTATTGTCATCAAAATTAATTGAATCGGCAGTCAAAAGAGGCTGGCTTTCTGCCGCATGCACAGGACGAGAGGGCAGGTAGGTAACCAGCCCCCAGACAAGCGTAAGCAAAAGGCTCCGCCTTGCAACCGAATCAAGCAGAGATAACAAAGAGTTCATAGGTTTAAGAATTGCCAGAGTTAGCTGCCTAGGACAAGAGGGAATTAGAGGATTCAGCATTCAGGATTCAGGGAGGACTAATTTTTGCGTTTCTCTCACAGTCTTTCACAGCATTTCTAGCGTGACGAGGAATATAGCCGAGGATTGGGAAAGAAAGAAACTGGAAGCCTCCCTGAATCCTGAATGCTGAATCCTAAATCCTCAAAATCCCCCAATCCGGCTAATCGTCGAAGTCGTACTCTGTCCCTCAATCAAGTTGGCTAAAAGGACTTTGCCGCCCCAGCCTTGGACAAGCTCGGCCCCTACAACCGTTTCAACCGTATAATCCGCTCCCTTCACAAGGAGATCAGGCCGGACGGTCTCGATTAATTTTAAAGGCGTATCCTCTTCAAAAATAACCACGCCATCGACATCAGCCAACGAGGCCAAGACAAGGGCGCGGGCATCCTCATTTTGCACAGGACGGCTCTCGCCCTTCAAGCGTTTGACTGAAGCATCGCTATTCATGCCAATAATCAAGCGATCACAGGCCTGCCGCGCTTGCCGGATTAAAGACAAGTGCCCCGGGTGCAAAAGATCAAAGACTCCATTGGTGAAACCAACTTTAATGCCTTGCTTGCGCCACCGCTCAGCGCATTCTGCAGCGCCAGCCATAGAGAGGACCTTACTTTCATTTTGTCCTGCTTGACCATGCGTAATTTGGTGAGAAAGCTCATCCAATGTCACGGTTGCGGTTCCTATTTTGCCGACGACCGTAGTCCCTGCAATGTTAGAAAGAGCAGCCGCGTCACCTGCTCGAAGCCCTCCGGCTAGAGCTAAGGCCATTGTCGCAACGACCGTATCGCCTGCACCAGAGACATCAAAAACCTCATGTGCCGTAGCATGGTAATGCTCTGCCTCCTGATCTTTAAGAACAAGGCAAACGCCATCGCCTCCCAGCTTCGCCAACACGCCATCAAGCTTGTGCTTTTCAATCAAGGTTCGTGCCGCTCTTTGGGCATCTTCAACGCTAATAATATCTTGGCCTGTCGCCTCACGGAGCTCTTTCCTGTTCGGAGTCAAAAGCGTTGCGCCCTCATAGCGGCTGAAGTCACGCCCCTTAGGATCAATGAGCACAGATTTCCCTTGTTCACGACAAAGCGCAATTGTCTCTTTTAAAATTTTGTCTGTTAAAACCCCTTTGGCATAATCGGATAAGACAACAACATCGCATCCTCCAAGAGACGCTTTAATACGCACCAAAATTTGCTCTTCCGTTTGCGCCGAGATCGGCGCAAGCGTTTCGTGATCTGCACGAAGAAGCTGTTGGCCATTGGCCACAAAACGCGTTTTAACTGTCGTAGGGCGTCCGTTATCTGTAATGAGGAAAGAGGAAACCTCAGGCATTTCCGCAATATGCTCAGACAAATCATAGCCCGCTTGATCCGCGCCAATCACGAAGATCATATCAACCGTACCTCCAAGCGAAGCTATGTTTCGCACGACATTACCACTTCCGCCAAGCGAGGTGCTTTCTCTCTGGGTTCGTAAAACGGGAATAGGCGCTTCGGGAGAAACACGCTCAACCTGACCATAGATAAAGCGATCCAGCATGACATCGCCAAGGCACAAGATTCGATGGCCTTTGAGTTTTTCAAGTAAAGTATGAAGATGCGCGTACATGTGGTTTGTTTTCCTTGATCATTCAATTTCGGATCAGTTAGACAGAGATTTAAATATAAGGATCATCTTTGACAAGATAATCCTGTACATAAAGTTTCATACCTTCCTCGACGGAGGTGAATGGCTCGACATACCCTTCGGCACGTAGTTTTTCCATGTTGGCTTGGGTATAGTACTGATACTTACCTTGCAACTCTGAAGGCATGTCGCGATAGGCAATTTTGGGTTCCTTGCCAACAGCCACATAAACAGCTTTCGTCATATCTGCAAAGCTACGAGCTTGCCCCGTCCCCATGTTATAAAGTCCGTTCACGTGAGGATTCTTCAAAAGCCACGCCATGACTCTAGCGCAGTCGCCTACCCACACGAAATCGCGGAGTTGGCCGCCATCCTCATAATCATCTCGATGAGATTTGAAAAGAGAAAAGGTCTGGCCTTTCTGGGCAACAGGAAAAATCTGATGAGCCACAGAACGCATCCCGCCCTTATGGTACTCGTTAGGGCCATAGACATTAAAGAACTTCAAGCCCACACATTGAGGCGGCTGAGGCTGAAATGCTTTCTTTTGTTGCGCGATCCAGCGGTCAAAAAGATGTTTACTCCATCCATAAGCATTAAGCGGCTTATACGCAGCCAAATCTTCAATAGAATCCTTATCATCAAAACCGGCGCTACCATCACCATAGGTTGCAGCCGATGAAGCGTAAATAAGTTTTGTGCTATTCTTTGCGCACCACAGCCACAACTTTCGACTAAGACGAAAATTATTTTCGGCAATCGCATCGGCATCGGTTTCCGTTGTCGCAGAAATCGCACCCATGTGAACGATAGCATCTATCTGATCGGCATATTCGCTTAGAAAATCGTCTAATTGCTCTGGAGCGATCAGGTGCTCTAAGTCGCGCTTAGCTATATTGCGCCACTTATCTTCGCAGCCCAGCCAGTCGCAGATCGCGATTCTGTGGCCCTGAGCTTCCAACAGCGCTGCGGTATAAGAGCCTATGAAACCTGCACCACCTGTGATAAGAATCATGTTTTGTTCACCTTGCTGAGAATTTTACGTCATTAAATAGGGTTGACGTAGCTTTGACAAGTCGCTTGATTACGCACACTAAGCTTTTGGGTCTTAAATATGATAAAACCCACCCTCCCTTTGCGGGAGGGTCGAAAAATTAAGCCTCCCTTGGGAGGTGAAAATTTTTCGGGGAGGGGTCCAATTCAAACGTTCGGACATACCCCTCCCCGAAAATTCTACGTGCTATCGCACTTAAGAATTTTCGACCCTCCCGCAAGGGGAGGGTATTGAAAATGGTGATTTCTAGAAAGGTACAATATGAAAACCGCATTCCTATTCCCTGGACAGGGTAGCCAGAAGATCGGCATGGGTAAAGAGCTAGCAGACGCTTTCCCTGAAGCTCGTGAGGTTTTTGGGGAAGTCGATGATACGCTCTCGCAGAAACTCTCGACGCTGATGTTCGAAGGAGAGCAGGAAGAGCTCAACAAAACCATCAATGCTCAACCCGCCTTGATGGCGACGAGCATTGCTGTGCTGCGTGTGCTCCTGAAGCAAAGCGGGAAGAAGATCGAAGAACTGGCCTGCTTTGCTGCGGGACATAGTCTTGGAGAATATACGGCGCTTTGTGCGGTAGATGCCTTGTCTTTAAAAGATACGGCTTTTCTATTACGTCAACGGGGACTTGCTATGCAAAAAGCCGTTCCTGAAGGCATGGGCGGCATGGCCGCAATTTTGGGTGCAGATATTGATGCCGTCAAAGAGATATGCGCAGCTGCTGCGGAAAATGAAACATGTGTGCCAGCTAATGACAATGCAGAAGGGCAGATCGTTATCAGTGGCCATAGTGCCGCCATTGATCGTGCGATTGCGATCGCTGCGGAAAAAGGCTTTCGAAAAGCAGTGAAGCTTCCCGTTAGTGCGCCTTTTCATTCTTCGTTGATGCAACCGGCGGCTGAAATCATGGCCAAGCTTTTGTCCGCAACAGACATGAAAGCGCCTGTATTGCCGATTATTTCTAACGTCAGAGCTTGCGCGGAAAGCAATCCGGAAAACATCAAGAAACTTCTTGTTGAACAGGTGACAGGCTCAGTTCGGTGGCGTGAATCTGTGCTTTATATGAAAGGGCAGGGCGTCAAGAGACTCGTAGAATGTGGGGCGGGCAAAGTCCTATCTGGTTTGACGAAACGGATTGATCGAGATATGGCTTCTCTTTCTCTGCAGACACCGCAGGATATAGAGGAATTTTTGGGGTAAGGGAGATTAGAGATTAGTAAGGATTCAGGATTCGGCATTCAGGATTCAGAGGGAGAATTGGTTTTGTATTTCTCTCCTCATTTTCACATTACCTCTACCGTCATACCGGATCAATGCTCACTATCGCTCGGATGAACCAGAATGACGGTGGAAGCAAAAAGAAACAAGTACAAACCAAAGGAATAAAATATGTTTGATCTTACTGGCAAAACGGCTCTGATTACAGGTGCTACCGGAGGCATTGGCGCAGCTATAGTGCGCACCCTCCACACGCAAGGCGCAAACGTCATTCTAACCGGACGTGATGCCGATAAAATAGAAAGCCTTAAAACTGAACTTGGTGAGCGTGCCTATGCCTTTATCGGTGACCTTGCGGATCCTGAAGTTCCTGCCCGCATGATCCAAGAGTGCGAAGAGATGGTAGGCGCAGGCATTGATATCCTAATCAATAATGCAGGCCTAACCCGCGATAACCTTGCCATGCGGATGAAGGACGAAGACTGGGATATGGTCATCAATGTTAACTTGTCAGCTACGTTTCGTTTGTCTCGCGCCGTTCTTAAAGGCATGGCTAAACGTCGCGCAGGCCGCATCATCAACATCACTTCTATCGTTGGTACGATGGGCAATCCAGGACAGACGAACTATGCGGCTTCAAAGGGCGGTCTTACGGCCATGAGTAAATCTCTGGCGCAGGAAATGGCCTCACGCGGCATTACAGTCAATTGTATTGCCCCTGGGTTTATTGTCTCGCCGATGACAGATAAATTAAATGAAGATCAAATGAAGAGCTTGCTGACTAAAATTCCTCTTGGTTATTTTGGGGAAGGGAAAGATGTTGCTGCGGCGACCCTTTTTCTTGCCAGTGAAGAGTCGCGCTATATCACAGGACAGACTCTGCACGTCAATGGCGGCATGGCAATGGTGTAGGAGGATTCAGGATTCAAAATTCAGGATTCAAAGAAGCATCTTTTCCCCATCTATCACGCTATGCCAAGGTAGCGGGAACTGCTGCAAAGTTTGGCATAGGTCATTTGACAGGCAGCGCAGAACAAGCCGCCATGTTACGCATGGCTTTGGGCAGCCTTAAAGGGCCGATGATGAAAGTGGGGCAGTTTTTAGCCCTCATTCCTGATTTCATACCTCCTGAATATGCAAACGAACTCGAGAGTCTGCAAGCACACGCGCCTCCTATGGGGTGGTCTTTCGTCAAACGCCGCATGTCCTATGAGCTAGGTCCAAACTGGCAGGACAAATTTCACTCTTTCAATCAAAATGCCTCTTTTGCAGCCTCCTTAGGACAGGTTCATAAAGCGCAAAGTTTGAATAATAAAACGCTTGCCTGCAAGCTTCAGTACCCTGATATGCGTTCTACTGTCGAAGCGGATCTGCGACAGCTTAAACTCATCCTCTCTTTGGCCGCACGTTTCAGCGGACATATTGAAACAAGCGCTGTTTATGAAGAACTCCAAATGCGCTTGATGGAAGAACTGGACTATAGGCGTGAAGCAGAAAACATAAAAACGTATCAAAGAATTTTTGAAAACAAGGATAAGATTCACGTCCCCTACGTCATAGATGATCTTTCAACCGATCGTCTGCTGGTGATGGAATGGCTAGACGGCAAGAAACTTGAGGATATCATCGACACAGCCTCGCAAGAGCAAAAAAATGAAATGGCGCGCCTGTTGTTTTATGCTTGGTATATGCCGCTTTATCAACATGGCGTTATTCATGGTGATCCTCACCCGGGGAATTATACCTTTGCTGAAGACGGATCGCTTCATTTACTCGATTACGGGTGCGTGCGTTTTTTTGAAGACAACGTTACACGCGCTATCATCATGCTTTATGAAGCACTTCTTGAAAATGATAAAGACAAGGAAGTTGAGGCCTATCGCTTGTGGGGCTTTAACGACCCCTGCAACGCACTGATCGAAGCGTTAAATGTTTGGGCAAGGTTTATCTATGCTCCCATGTTAGAAGATAAAGTGCAGTCTCTTCATGAAACAAACAGTAGTCAAAAAGGTCAGGAAACAGCGCGTGAAGTTTATCGGCGCATTCGAGAGATTGGCACTGTTACTATTCCCCGCGAGTTTGTGATGATCGACCGTGCTTCCGTTGGTTTGGGCAGTGTTTTCCTGCGCCTTCGTGCTGAGCTGAATTGGCATAAGGAGTTTATGGGGGTTAGGGGTCAGTGAGGATTCAGCATTCAGGATTCAGGGGATCTTCTTGGTTCTTTCTCTCTCAAACTTCAAAAAAAGTCCGTCATTGCGAGGAATAAGTATTGCGCGATAGCGAAAAACGAATGACGTGGCAATAGAGAGCCGAGAAATATAACCATCCGTAAACTTTGCAAGTAAAGGACTGGATCGTCACACTCCACGCATTACGCTATCGCGAGATGCGTTACGTTCGCGATTAATGGAAAGGATGTTGAGGGTTGGAAAAGAAAGAAACAGGAAGATCCCCTGAATCCTGAATGCTGAATTCTGAATGCTGATTCCTCTGATTGCTGCAACGCAGCAACTTTTTGCCCTTCACATATGAGATAAAATAAGGCACTTTACGCGGAATCTTTTTCTCTTCCTCACTTCTGAAGGATGTTTGTCTTCCATGAAAATTTCTGTTCTTAAAGAACGTCGCCTCCATGAGAAGCGCGTTGCAGCTACGCCTGATACCGTCAAAAAGTACAAAAAGCTCGGCTATGATGTGGTCGTAGAAACAGGCGCAGGTGTTGCCTCAGCTATTCTTGATCAGGATTATCTCGCAGCCGGAGCAACAATCGCACAAACGCCGCAAGAGGCTTTAAAAAACGCCGATATTGTTCTGAAAGTGCAACGGCCTATTGTAGGCGGTGTTGATGATGAAATGATGCCGATTCCAGAGAAAGCAACATTGATTGGAATCCTAAATCCTTATGTAGCACGTGATGAAGTCAAATCCTATGCGGAACGGAAAATAAACGCGATGGCTATGGAGCTCATGCCCCGTATTACACGCGCTCAGGTTATGGATGTGCTCTCCAGCCAATCGAATCTTGTCGGCTATCGCGCTGTACTGGATGCAGCAGCTCAGTTTGGCCGCGCCTTTCCGATGATGATGACAGCGGCAGGAACGGTTCCTCCTGCACGAGCCTTTATCATGGGCGCAGGCGTTGCGGGATTACAAGCCATTGCAACCGCACGTCGATTGGGCGCGATGACTTCAGCAACGGATGTGCGTCCTGCCGCTAAGGAACAGGTTCAATCTTTAGGAGCTTCCTTCGTTATGGTTGAAAATGAAGAGACCAAAGAGGCCGAAACAGCGGGCGGCTACGCCAAGGAAATGAGCGAGGATTACAAAAAGCAACAAGCCGAGCTTATTGCCCAAACCATCAAAAAACAGGACATCGTCATTACAACGGCTCTTATTCCAGGCCGTGCCGCACCACGCCTTCTCAGCAAGGAAATGGTTGAAAGCATGAAGCCCGGATCGGTCATCGTTGATCTTGCCGTAGAGCAGGGCGGTAACTGCGAGCTTAGTGTTGCGGGCGAAGTTGTTGAGCATAATGGCGTGTTTATTATTGGTTATCATAATATGCCCAGCCGCATTGCCGTTGATGCTTCGGCTCTTTATGCCAGAAACGTGGCTAGTTTTGTTGAGCTTTTATCCGCCAAAGAAGGGGGAACTCTGGAGATCGACTGGGAGGATGAAATCCTCAAAGCTGTTGCTCTGACCCGTGATGGCGAGGTCATTCACTCGCAGTTTCAGGAGAAATAAACCATGAATAGTCAGCTACCTAAAGTGGTTGCTCAATGGATTGTCTCTTTGGCAATCTCTATTGTGTGTTGCGCAATTTTGTTTCTTCTTTTCTCGACCTACATCGTCGATATCAAGGAACGCGCTAACATGACCGAGATCAGGCTCGAAATGTTACAAGAAAAATACAACCAGCTCACAACGGACATGAAAGCTATGCGCCATAAAATGCTGGTCCACATTGATCCTCCAAATGATGCCGAAGGACATTATAAATTAGTGCCCGTACAGACTGACGGTGAACCAAAACAGATGACAAACGACAAGAAAGGTCCTTTGACAAATGAATAATAGCGCTTTAATGGACGGCTTAAACGAACTTGCAGCTCAACAAAGCAAGCTAGCGGAAATGACAACAGGTCTTGCCGAGCAGTTAAAAGAAATCGTCCAGCAAACAGTAATCTCAAACGCTGGCGGCCATGATTTTTTCCTAACGGGCTTGACGATTTTTATTCTTGCCTGCTTTGTTGGGTATTATGTCGTATGGAGCGTTACCCCCGCACTTCATTCCCCGTTAATGGCGGTCACGAATGCTGTTTCCTCGGTCATTATTGTGGGCGCATTGATGGCGGCAGGGCTAGCCGAGACAAGCCTTTCCACATGGTTTGGTGTTGCCGCTGTTTTCTTAGCATCAATCAATATTTTCGGCGGTTTTATCGTCACACAACGCATGCTTCAAATGTATAAGAAGAAAGGAAGCTAATCGCCATGTTCTCTACTTTAATCCCTTACGCTTATCTAGCATCGGCGGTTTTGTTTATTTTGGCTTTGCGCGGGTTGTCTTCCCCAGAAACCGCCCAGCAAGGCAATAAGTTTGGCATGATCGGTATGACAATCGCGATCATCACGACGCTGTTACAGCCTTCCGTATCATCTTATGGCCTCATCATTCTTGCTATAGCCGCTGGTGGCGCAATCGGTACGTTTATCGCTAAAAAGATTGAGATGACAGCGCTACCACAGCTTGTGGCTGCATTTCACTCGCTAGTTGGACTGGCAGCGGTGTTCGTAGGCATGGCTGCCTTCTTTACACCAGAAGCTTTTGGGCTTGTTCATGAAGGAATCATTCAGTCATCATCTTTAATCGAGATTGGCCTTGGTGTTGCTATCGGTGCGATCACGTTCACAGGCTCTTTAATCGCTTTTGCCAAGTTACAAGGTATTATTGGCGGTAAGCCGCTTGTTTTCCCAATGCAACATCAGGTTAATTTATGCCTTGGGATTCTTACTCTTCTTCTTGTCGCAGGACTCGTTCTGACACAAGCGCCGATGACGCTTTGGCTGATCGTTGGGATTACGATGTTACTTGGCTTTTTGCTGATCCTGCCTATTGGGGGCGCGGACATGCCCGTTGTTGTCTCGATGTTGAACAGCTATTCCGGCTGGGCTGCTGCTGCAACAGGTTTTACACTGCAAAATCCCTTACTGATTATCGTTGGTGCTGTTGTTGGTGCGTCAGGTGCTATCCTGAGCTACATCATGTGTAAAGGCATGAATCGTTCTATCTTCAACGTCATCTTAGGGGGCTTTGGCGCAGATTCGGATTCGCCCGCAGCCGCAGGCGTGGTGGATGATCGTCCTGTTAAATCGGGCTCAGCAGAAGATGCAGCCTTTATCATGAAGAATGCCTCAAGCGTCATTATTGTCCCCGGATATGGCATGGCTGTTGCCCAAGCACAACATGTCTTGCGTGAGATGGCGGATCTTTTAAAGAAAAACGACGTTAAAGTTCGCTATGCTATTCATCCTGTAGCAGGACGCATGC
>JBFXDW010000017.1:0-23336 GCA_050180745.1 Bdellovibrionales bacterium
AGGGCTAAGCCAGAGAACCGCACTGTAATTTTACAACTCTTAAGGGAGCTCTAGCATGGCAAATGTTCAATCTATGATGAGAACGAATCACTCAGGAAATATGTGTGATCTTTTCCGTTATGAAAAAGACTTGTTGGGACAAGGCCAAGTGCCATCAAATGCGCTTTACGGGATTCATACAGTGCGTGCTGTCGAGAATTTCTCATTAACAGGACGTAAAACGCACCCATCTTTGGCGCATGCTTTTGGGTATGTGAAGTTGGCTGCGGCGAAAATGAACAGGACGCTTGATTTTTGGAATGATGATCGCGCCAAAGGCGATGCGATTGAGCAAGCTTGTCAGGAACTGGCGGCAGGGAAGTTAGACGATCACATCGTTGTTGACCCTTTGCAAGGTGGCGCGGGGACAAGCATGAACATGAACGCAAACGAGGTTATTGCCAATCGTGCGTTGCAGCTTCTTGGGGAGCCTCTTGGAAATTATAAACGTATCTCTCCTTTGGATGATGTCAACCTGCATCAATCAACAAATGATTCTTATCCGACCTCGTTAAAGCTAGCGCTTATCATGCAGCTTCGTCTGTTGGATGAGGCGCTAGAGCGTCTTGTGGGGTCGTTCCGTGACAAGGCTGAAGAGTTTAAAGATGTCATCAAGATTGGTCGGACGCAGCTTCAGGATGCTGTGCCCGTGACATTAGGCTGTGAGATGGCCTCTTATGCCGATGCGTTTGAGCGAGGTCGGAATCATATTCGTAATGTGCAAGATCGCCTCACGATCATCAATCTAGGCGGAACCGCTATCGGAACGGGGATCGCGGCACATAGAGATTATATTTTGGGCGTTGCGGATATGCTTGGCGAAGTTACGGGGATTCATTTCACGCGCGCTGAGAATATGGTTGATAATACACAAAACACAGATGCGTTTGTTGATGTATCAAGTCAGCTGAAAGTTTGTGCGGCTATTTTTGTGAAATGCTGTACGGATTTGCGGATTATGTCGTCGGGGCCGGAAAGTGGTTTTGGGGAGATTAAGCTTCCTGCGCGTCAAGCAGGCTCTTCGATCATGCCGGGGAAGGTGAATCCGGTGATTCCAGAGGCCGCGACTCAAGCGGCTTTGCGGGTTATCGGCGCCGATACGGAAATCGTGATTGCTTCGGGCATGGGGAATTTTGAGCTCAATCCTTTCGAGCCAGTTATGGCAGATTCGCTTTTGAATAATATAGAAGTTTTGGCGAATGCGGCAGACATGCTGCGTACGAAATGCATTGAGGGCATAGAGGCAAACATAGAAACCTGTCGAGGGAATGTTGAGAGCTCGACTGCGCTTGTGACATCGCTTGTCGCGCCATTAGGTTATGAAAAGGCCTCTGATATCGCCAAGAGGGCGCGTGCGGAGAATAAGACGATCCGCGAGATTGTCTTGAGCGAAAACTTGATGAGCGAAGCTAGTTTTGATGATCTGATCAAGCCGCGGACCCAATTTCACTAGACAGGCGTAAAAAAGGGACCATTAACCCTTATTTTGAGAGTTTTTATAAATATCTCTCTTGATTTGGGTTGCGGTTTCCTGCTAGAGCATCAGCCTTGTCTTGTTGAAGGACATGCGGTCGTGGCGGAATTGGTAGACGCGCAGCGTTGAGGTCGCTGTGGAGGTAAACTCCGTGGAAGTTCGAGTCTTCTCGACCGCACCAAAATTGAGTTGTCGGCACTCAAAAGCCGAAAAAATCTGAAAGGACAAGAGGTTATCACAGTTCGATAACCCTCGTTTTTTCGGTATCTGAGTTTCTCGTCAAAGGCGAGTTTTAGGACTGTTTTTTGGGCTATGAGGTCGCCAGAAACCCAGAGTTTCTGCGGATTTTCGAGAAAACTGAGCGCAGTTCGATAAATCTCCTGAAAACTTCCCCGTGGCCGGATTCCTTGCTCCATTTTTTCCCTTAGAATGATCTTTTGAGAGTCGATTTCTTCAACTTTTTTCTCATAGGCACGAACCAAACTGGAGCTGTCAGTATCAAGCAGCCTGTCCAACATTTGAGATTCTTTCTTTTCCAGCTCTTGAAGCTGCTTTTGAAGCACCAAGGCTGTTTCCTGCTCCGACTGCCCCTCCTTCTCCCAGACCTGTCGAAGGATGGCTTTGAATAGGACAAAGAGTTGTTTCGTCGGCCTCATATCATTCAAGAGCTGCTCAAAATCTTCTTCCATGCGTTTTTTTGGAATAGATTTGCCGCGCAACGGACACCCCTTTGTCTGGCATATATAATAAGGATAAAGCCCACCGTCGCCTTTGGAAAAGCAAGAGGTCATAGGCCGTCCGCAATGATCGCAAACAACAAACCCGCGAAGAGGAAATGATTTTTCAAGATTTGGACGCTTTCTGGCTTTGGCGCATCCATCGAGACGATCTTGTATTTTTTGCCACGTCTCAAAACTTATCAACGGTTCATGTTTGCCTTTCCGGTAGTGAACACCCCAGTTCGGTAAGTGAATGTAGCCAGCATACGCAACACGTCGCAGCATGTTCTCGACATTTTGAAGATGAAACTCCCCGTTTCTGTTTCTTGGAACAATTGGATAGCTCTCCAAGAAACGCTTTACCTCCATTTTGCTTTCAAACCGACCACAGGCAAAACTTTCAAGAGCTTCTTTGACAATGGATGCTAAAGGCTCGTCCCTGACAATCATTTTTCCGTGCCCATCAACAGCGCGGTAGTGATAGCCGATGAAGGAGTTCAGCACCCAATAGCCATTCATGGCACGAGCGCGCATTCTGTTTTTGACTTGCTCGGCATTCTTCTGCCGCTGGTGTTGAGAAACGCTAGCAAGAAGATTTTCAACAAGAATGCTGTCCGAATCTTCTCCAAACTCTATTGATGGTGACTCAAGTTTCCCGCCCGCTTGCGCGATTGCAGAACGCAATTCCAGATGGGCTTCAAGACCGCGTGCGAGACGGCTTATATCGTCGATGATAACGACACAGGATTCCTCTTTTTGCGTTCTCAAAAAGCGAAGCATGGCTTGCATTCCTGGGCGATTAATCATGCCGCCTGAAACGCCTTCATCTTGGAATGTAGCTACGACTTCATAATTTTTGATTTTTGCGTATTCTCTGCATCGCGTTTCCTGCGATCCCAACCCGTGCCCTTCTCGAACTTGTTTCGGGCTGGATACGCGGCAATAAGTGACGGCGTGGGTACGAACCATCTCATCTCCTAAAATAACTTGCCATTATAGCAAAAGGTGTTCGAAAAATCACGGGTCAAGTGGCTGTTTTTTCATATTATTTATAATTTCCACAGGAGTGCGGCCAAACGCTTGATCGACAAAATGCTGGGCTATTTTCCAAAGAGCCATCGTCACCTCGTCCTTCTCTTCGTCCGTCATATTGAACCCGTCCATATAAGGGCGGAACTCTTCAAAATCAGGAAGGCTCATACGTAGCTGCTCCTTATTGTGCGGCGTTGTGGCGCGGGTGCAGGCTTTGGGGCGGGGGCAGCATTGGTTTCAGTGGCTAAGGCCTCCTGCGTAACGCCAACGGCTTTTTCGAGTTTGAGCCAGACGGCTTCGGTGAAACGGTCGATCCCAACACTGGCCGCTGCTGCACGGGCGTACACGCGGCAGTCGAGGGCTTCGTTCCGTTCGCGCTCCTTGCGCCATTCACGGTGCGGGAAGCCTCTTTTGTTTTTTGTTGTTACCAATCGTTCAGCGGTGAGCTGCTTAAAATATTCCTCGCCATACTTCGGGAAGTGGCAGTACCCAGCGGGAAAGCCTGCGCCTTGCTCCATTTGCTCGTCGGTCGGCGCGTCCTTGCGAAGGCATCCATAGACTTCGGATTTGCAAAAGGATGATCCCACAGGCCAAACCAAAAGGCCGCGACGTTTGCGCTTGCCCCTTATGGTCACATCCATCGGGCTGGGCGCTCCCAGTGCCGCGCCAAGGCGATCCATACCTTTGACGGCTAGTACCCTATCGCCCGATTGACGGCGCACCCAGTCGTAAACCTCCTGCGTTGCGTAGCCCGTGTCGATAGCCAGCTTGAGGATGGCAAGGTTCACGCCACCATCATGTGTAAAGCTTTCAGCCAGAACGTTATCAAGCACCAGCCAGACTTCCGGTTTGGCGGGATCGCCTTGCAAAACACGATAATCGATAGACCAGCTCTCGCGGTCGCGCCCCCATGCCACGATCTCAAGTTCAAGGCGGTCTTTCTGTACGTCCACGCCCGCCGTGAGAAACAAACCGCCCATCGGTACAGTGCAAATGCGATACTCTTCGCGCCGTTCGTAAAGACGGTGCCATTCGGGGGCTTCGCCTTTGTCAACATAGGTTTCGCCAAGCTCCGTGTTCTTGAAGGATTTGATTGAAGCGTCCGATCCTTGCGCGTCGAGCCATGAACGGGCTATGTCTGCCCAACTCCGCCAACCAAGCGGAGAATAGAGGCTGGAGATATGAAACCCCGCCGTGCGTCCATCACATTGTGCATGGGATTGCCAGTAGCCATTGTCCAACATATCTGTTTTATGGTGCTCTTCAAAAAGCTGTGAGCAATGCTCGCATTCATAAGCCGCTTTTTCCGGCTGGTTGTGCGGCCATTTGAGCTGCGGAAACTTCAGCCATTGGAACGTGCCACACAAAGGGCATGGCAACATGAAGCGGCGCATATCGCTGGCTTCATATTCTCGCTCAATGCGTGACAGGCCTTTGATCGTCGGGGTTGAGACCACAAAGATTTTGCGTCGCGCAAAGGTACGGGTTCGGGCTTCGGCCAGAGCCACCGGATCGCCTTCGCCATCAACATCCCCTGGATACCCATCGACTTCATCAAGAAACAAGAACCGCACGGGCATAGAGCGCAGCCCCGCCGCGCTGTTAGCTCCGGTAAGTACCAGAATGCCGCCAGGGAACTCTTTGGTTAGAACTGTGTTGCCGGAATCTTTGGATCGTGCCGGTTTGACCAGCTCACGAAGAACCGCGCTTTCCTCCAAGAGCGGATCAATGCGCTGCTTGGAATTGCGCTTGGCCATCTCCACCGTGGGCAAAACAGCCAATGTCGGCCCAGGGGTATGATGGATGATATAGCCCAGCCAGTTATTGCCGCATTCTGTGCCGCCGATCTGTGCGCCTTTCATAAAAACAACCCGCTCGACAGGAGAGCTGGCCGAAAGGCAATCCATAATCTCTTTCAAATATGGTGTCCGGCTTGTGCGCCACGGCCCTGGTTCGGATGCCGCCTTGCCGGAGAGAAAGCGGTTGCCATCTGCCCATTCGGAAACAAGCAATATGGGATCGGGCTTCAACCCTTCCAAATAGGAACGGATGAAAGCCACTTCTTGCGGATCGTTCATCGTGTCAGAGATTTTCGGGGTCGGATTTTGAGAACGCTGCCAACACACGGGAAAGCTCTTCGCTCAAAAGCTGGTTGACCTTGAAGCGGTCGTTCTCTGCCGCGACAATGGCGTCGATGCGGTTCGGAATGCCCAAGAGCTGGTCGCGCAATTGCCGCGCAAGGTTGAACCAGCGGACAGTTACTTTTTCCAAGGGGACGAGCCGTCCGGCTTTTTCCTCATATTCCATCTTACGAAGCCGTGCGACGTACAGTTCCCGAATGGCGCGGCTTTGGATGTAAGTCGGCCCTTCAGAGGATGATACGGGTGCGGCTTCTCCGGTTTTGGTTTTGGGCTTCGCTTGAGGAGCTGGTTGTTGCGCCGTTTTTTGCGCTTCCACCTGTCCTGGATCACTGTTTCGTTCCCATTGCAGATCGGCTGTAGCAGGATCAATCTTGCCGTCTTCGTCTCTGGTAATGCGGCCAGCTTGAACGGCCTTCATCACCGCACTCTTTGAACATCCCCTGTGCGCGGCATAGGCTCGGATTGAAAGTCCCATAATTCATTTTGTCTTAGCTGCGGTGCAGATTGTTGTAATCGAGAATCCAGCCCGCAAACTCGCCAAAGCGGAAGAACGGCACGGCTTCTTCACCGAGGAGGGCCGGATCAATGGGGCGTTGCACACCGCTTAGGCTCAATTCTTTTTCAATAATCTCTTCAGGACGTACCCCAGCGGCAATCTTGTGCGACAAGGCGATGCGGGAAAGGATGGTTGCGGGATAGCCGCGCACGGCCTCACATTTATCGACCACAAGGATCGCGCCGCCTGGACGCAGGTTTTCTTTCAGCCTGTCAAGGAAATGTTCCCGCTGGTGAGGAGGGAAAAACATAAAAACGAGGAAACAGATCGCGAGATCAAATTGTTGATAAGGAAAGGTTAAGGCATCCGTTATCGCCAACATGCCAGGGCCGTCATAGAGCGCAGCCATTTCCGCGCTTTCTTCAATTGCGATAAGTTCAGCACCACGGGAGTCCAGCGTCGTTTGCAAGGCGCGGCCAATATTGCCCGTTGAAGCCCCGATGTCATAGACAAGCCCGCCCTGCGGAATGTAATGCCGCCCGATGTAAGCAACGGCTGAAGTCAGAAGGTCATACCACGGCAATTGTTCGCGCACATGATGGTCGAAACCTTTGGCAACGTCCTGATTGGCAAACGTCCATTCTTGCGGGATCTGCATGGCAGAGCCTCCTTTCATTTCGGCAATGTTTGGTGGGTTAGTCTTTGGGCTTGAAGGTCTCAAGCACCGTGTCCCGTGTCAGGGCGACGATGCCGAGTTTTTCATACATGGCGCGTGTGGATGGGTTGCTTTCAATCGCAACATAGCTTTCAGGGTTCGCGCCGTATTTCGGGAAGATATATTTTTCGAGGATTTTCTTTTTGCAAGAAGGCGGGGCCAAGAACCACTCGTTGAAATAAGCGTCTTGCGGTTGCCAGCTTGTCTTGTATTTGATGCTTTGAAGCGTCCGGTCTTTGTGAATCTTGGGCCGCGCCGTTATCAGGATAACGGTCTTGTCCTTGATGCGGTTCAAAAGATCGAAGGAGTACGTTTCTTTCTCAATCTGACGAACAAAGGGCTTCAGCTTTTGCTGGCTGTTGGAAACAAGCGTGTAATTCAGATCGAGCAAAATAATCATAACTTTATACCTAGCCGTTTTTCATAGGCAGCTGTCGCTTCCTCCACCAATCCCATGCGGCTCCCATCAGGATACGGTAAATCAAACTCAAAAGCGATAGCTGCTTTTAATTGCGTGGGGTTAATTGGCTTCGGGGTCGCACAAATGGCCGTCACGTTGTGAACGCGCTCTCCCACTTGGACTCTCTCAAAGAAAGGTTGGAAGAGTTCGTAAAACTCTTTTTGCGAATGATACTTCTGAACCTTTGGTTTGGACTGGAAATCACCCAGCGAGATGCCACCTTCATAATCCAGCCGGAAGAGACATTCTTTCAAACGGCGCTCCGAGATTTGATTGCATCCGGCAAGGTTCTTCCAATTTGCATGAGACCGCGCCGAGGCGACGGCATAAAGGCGTGTCTTGGAGTCACAAAGCGCGGCGCACAGACAAGCGATATGCTCGCGATCCTCTTTGAAAGGAACGCTGTTCAAGACCGAGGAAATGAAAACGGAGTCATAGCGCGTCCCTGCTGCAATGTCGGCCAAGAATGCGCGGGTTAACGCAAGGCTTTCGGCTTTATCGATAATGTCTTTCTCGCCAATCCGGTATGGCTCAAAGGGCGAGACCCTTACGCCAATAGAGCGCAGGATTTTAGTTTCAGTCAAATGCCCAGCGCCGAAGTCCACAACGGATGTTCCGTAGAGGTTTTTCCAGTGTTTGGCATTCTCCGGTGTTGTCACATCATATTCTTTGACAACGCTTTTCCGGTAATGGGCGAAGACAAAGCCCCAGCCCAGCGTCTCGCGCACACGGCGCACCCGACGGAAAGAGTTGTAACGCAGGAGGTCTGCGTAACGGGTGTGAATGTCAAAATCCATGCTCAAGAAGTTCAGCATGGCGCTGGCAAGCTCAGCCTGCGTGTCTGTGATCCAGACAACGGGGACTTCTTTCTCACCGCGCTCTGCTGCAAGCTCTACGCGGCCAAGCCCATTGACGATCTTATAATCTTTTGTGGCCACAACGGGCATTTGAATGCCGCGCTTGCGGAGCATCTGCGCGAGATTGCGCGTATAGGGAACCCAGCGGCCTTTATTGGCTTCAAGGAAGGGTGCGATAGAGACGGCCTCCGTCTCCAAACAGGGGTAGGTTTTCTTTTGATCCGGCATATCGGCGGCAATGTCAAAAACATTGCATTCCTCAAGGGCCAGTTTCAGCGTATCGGGCGCGTCCGAGTTTTGCATGTCATTCGTGCCGCGATTGAAGGCAATGTTGATCGCCTTGCGTTCTTCCAGCGTCATGCGCGGCACGTAGGAAACGGGAACCTTTTCCATGCCCATGCGGGTCGCGATATAATGGCGTTGATGTCCGGAGAGGATTTCGCCGTCTTCATCGGCGTAAATGGGGAGAAGCCAGCCAAGCTTGCGAAGGGAAAGCTCAATGATCTTAAGGCGCACGGGATCGGCCTTGCGGGGGTTGTAGGTACTGGGCCGCACGGCTTCAATCGGGACTAGCTTTATCATATTTTGAGGCGTCTCTTGATCTCGTTTCTAATGGATTCTTTTTCAAACCCAACGGCACTACGAATAGCATCATGCCAGCGCAGATAATCAGCGCGGGGAATGGGGATGCGGTAGGAACCGACAACGCACTGTGTGTCGGACTCGTCTTGAACTTCGCGGCCTTCGTTGTCATCGTCAAAGCCGTCGGAAAGATCGTCTTGGGCTTCGAGCAAAAGCTGCTCCAATTCATCTTCGGAAAAGCCAATCACGCCCATATCGAAATCCTTGGCCATAAGGACTTCGACATGTTCGCCCAAAAGCTCTTTATCCCAGCTTGCATTCTCGGCCAGCTTGTTATCGGCAATGACGTAGGCGCGTTTTTCTTCATCGGTGAGATTGTCGAGAACGACGACGGGAATCTTTTCAAGGCCGACAAGCTTTGCCGCTTCTAATCTTCCATGCCCAGCGATAACGCCTGCGCTTTTATCAACGAGAATCGGAATGACCATGCCAAAGCGAATGAAACTTGCCGCAAGCTGGCTGATTTGCTCGTCGCTATGAAGGCGCGGATTCTTTTCGTAGGGCTTCAGCTTTTCTGTCGGCCAAAATTCAATGCGTTCAGCCATGCGTGGAAGTTTTGCGTCCATGAAATGCTGTCCTCCCGACTGTCCACTCGTGGACAAAAGGACAGGTATCCACCTGTCCACCTTCGTCAAAAGTGTCCACCCTTTTTTGATTCTGTCGCTAGAAATGTCCCGCGCTACGCCCGCCCCCTTAGCTTTTCGCGCTGGAAGTACCTTGATTATCAATGAATTGCATCTTTGGAAGGGGCAAGAAGGATGGGTGAATAAGACATAAAAAAACCGCCTGAAAAAATCTTTCGGCGGCTCTTTATCCACGTCTCGCAACGTTATCTAAGTGGTAATGCACCTACGTGGGATCGTCAAGCACTTTTTAAAAAGAAAATGCAAAATAGTTTTTCAAAGCTTCCACAACGTCACCAATTTTTCCAATCCGCGACAAAGTGTTTCAAAACGATCCGTTGTTCCTGCGTATTTGTTATGGCCGCAAACTTCGATCACGATCCTCTTTTGCGCGTCTGACAATTCTTCATAGGCAGCGCGTAATATCTCTTCACTGATGGGCACGATAAGCATGGCCATCTCTGGATCATAGGCGCCTGTGGATGTTGGGTCTTCGACTTTGAGGCCGAGAACAGCGCGTTCATAGGCGCGGCGAAACTTCAGCCCTGCTTCGTACTCGCTCTTTGTGATCCGGCCTTGCCAAACATATAAATCCAAAGCGCACTCAACGCGCACGTGGTCGCGCACCATATACGGGTTGCCACGCAAATCCCGATCTATGACTTCTGTAATCGCGCCTCCGCAATGTGCCCTCAGTTCCATTGACGCACGCTCCCCTTGGCGCACGGGCAAACTCTTTTTTCCCCGCCGCCGTTTAGCCATGGGCTGCCTCCATAGCCTCATGGCACCTCTTCTTGAGGCTCCGATTATTATCGCAAATTAACGTTGCTTTTCCGTTGATTGTTGAACGAATTCTTGCCGAAAAAGCCTGTTTTTTCCTCATTTTCTGTTTGCTCCTGTATGTATATCGGGGGAAACGGTAAAGGTCAGAGCGCGGCCCAGCGCATGTTCTAACGCCGCGCCGTAGCGGGATTCCAGATAGTCGGCATGAAAGCGCGAGGGCGCAGTGATCCGGCCTGCATCGATGTCAATGAGACAAGGCGCAAGCCACCTTTGAATGAAGGTTTCGTTGAAGGCAAAATGACCTTGCAGTTTTGAGCGCACAGCCTCCGGCAAGGGCGGATAGCTTGCTGGCATTGCCGGACTCTCCGCCTTCCCAAACGTTGCCGCATCAGGATCAATCTTCAACGCTCGATCAAGCCAATTCAGCCACGTTTGTCTCCAACCGCGAACGCTTCGTTTTTTGTCTGTGCCTTTGCCAAAGCAAAAATACTGCCTGAACTTCATGGCCTGTTTGTCGATAGCCGTTTTACCCCAGCCGCGATCCTTTGCGATTTCTCGCCATTCTTCGGACAAGGACCAATCTTTTGAAAGCGCAGCAACTTGCCCTTTCGGTTTTGCCTCTGGCTTGGCTCTTGATGCAGTTTTGCCGTGGCTGTCAAAATCCACAGGGGGGCTTTCGGGGGTTTTTAAATTTTGAATTTTTGACTCTTGCTTCTTAGGCTCGGACTCCTGCTCGAAGCCTTGCTCGGACGTATGCTCGTCTTCCGCAAAAATGCCCTTTTGATTCAAGAAGCTGCTTTGGCCTCCTTTCGCGCCTATTTTGCGCATTCTGGCTCGATGATGTGTGTCGCGAACCATGCGCCTGCAAAAAATGCGGCCCTTAACATCGCGGGAAAAAACACCGTTTCGGGAAAGCTCATCAAGTAGCCTTTCGATCTCCTTTTCGGGAACCCCCGTCAAAAGAGAGAGGTCCGTAGAGGAACAAGGTCGTCCAGCTATGACTATGAACCCAGTCGGGTTGGATCTTGCCGCAATGCACAGGAGCCGCATCCAGAGACCCTGGGCGGCGAGTGAGCATACGCGGAGCGCGGGATCATTTTCCCAATCGCTCCAGTAGAACTTGCTCCACGGATAAGAGATTGTCATTTGGGGCGGCTCCTTTTGGAAATTTCAGAGCCGAACCCACCGTAATCGCGATCCCATTCCGCCATCTTCTGGCGGAAGGCGCGAATCTTTTCAAAAGACGCCTCGCTGATGCGCCCCTTTCCCAAAGAGTCGCGGCAGCATAGGTCGCTGGCTTCCCCAAGCGGCACGCTCGCTATGGGGTCTATTTTGGAAGGAACTGTACGATGGCCATCAAGATGGGAACACAAGGAGAAGAGGCGCTGATAGTGCATCAGCTACCACCCCCGTTCGTGCCGGAGGATGGCTCTCCCGATGAGATAGGGAATTTGCGGGACGACTGCATTGCCAAGGGCGCGCAGACGCTGTGTCCGATGGGGAATCCCATCATCCACTCGACAAAGGCGGGGTGCGGATACTGGCCATCCGTCGGCCCATCTCTTAAGACCTCGCGCAAGTTTCCGTGCGATTTTGGACTGCCCTTGAACCGTTTGGTCGAAGCTCCTTTCGCATCGCTTGTCGCTGGCGTCGGCAGCAGGGCTTCCAAAAGCGTCTTCGAGAATCCTTCGCCGCTCTTGCCCGATTGTTTCCCCGCGCGCGGAGTCGGAAGCATATCGCGCAATTGCGAGGTCAGACTGCCGTGGCAATTCATCGACCTGTCGCCCATGCGCTTGACAAAGGCTTCCTGTCTCTCGCCGCTCTCCTGCGCGCGCGGCGTGAGCAATAATCCACACGCGGTCGCGTCTGTGCGGCGCGCCAACGGCGCAAGCTGGAATAATAAACGGCCAGACGGTGAAGCCTTCAGCTTCCAGCGATGCGGCAACCTCATCGAAGCCGAGGCTAATATGTCCAGCAACGTTTTCGGCAACGACCCATCGCGGCCTGATTTCTCGAATAAGGCGATACATCTCCGGCCAGAGATGTCTTTCATCTTCCTCGCCACGTCTGCGTCCTGCCATGCTGAAGGGCTGGCAAGGGTATCCCCCGCAAATAAGCTCGACTGCGCCCCTGTAGGGTCTACCGTCGAGCGCACGCACGTCTTCATGGATCGGCACGTCCGGCCAATGCCTGCGCAGGACGGCGCGGCAGTAAGGTTCAATTTCGCAAAAAGCGGCGGTTCGCATTCCTGCGGCTTCGAGTCCGAGGGAGAATCCGCCGATGCCTGAGAAGAGATCAAGGACATTCAATCTCCTAATCCACCAGCAGCAGGTCGGAAAACTCTAACCCCTGCGGCGAACGGGCGACCAAGACGTGATGGCACCGCTGGGTATGCTCAAGCACCGACTCCAGCAAGATACGCTCGGCCATATGCGGGTTGCCGTTGTTTCCTTCGGGGCACAAGATCAGCTCTTTTGCCGTCTCCGGCGCGGGTGCTTTCAAATTGTTGAGAGCCATCGCCGCATAGACCGTTAAATCGGGACAGGCCTGTGCAATCGCCAACGCCGATTCAACGGTTTCCGTGATGGCAATGCGCTGTGGGTCTGCTTCTTGAATATGGACATAAGCCCCGAAACAATCGCCATACATGCGGCGAACCGTGCTTCCTGCTACATGCGCCGTATCTATGCCGCTTGGCGCAAGATAGATGCGATGTACGCCAGCAAAATGGCCATCGGCATTCTGCGCTTTAGCAACAAGCGCCGGAAGCTGTGTTTGGGTGGGGTCGTGATAAAGGTTCGGGTGAAAACGGAGGCTCTCTGGAATAGAGCCGTTGAAGATAAGGCCTCGCGTGAAAAGATAGCGTTCGGCAAGGGTATGGGCAGCAGGCTGGCTTTCATTCCAGACTTTTTCCGCAAGATCGCGTTTGTGCCGTTTGATCGCTTCATTTGAGGGCGGCATATCTGCGTGATTGAGTGCGGCGCAGATTTTTTCTTGTGGTAGGCGTTTTTCTATCAGCGGCTTTTTGAGGGACAAGGCCACCGCTTGAGCGAAACTTAAGCCCTGGGTCTCCATGATCCAGGAGAGCGCATCCCCTTCAGCACCGCATATGGAACAGGCATAACGATTTGTTTTAGGGTTAACGGTAAAGGTCGAAAGGCGCTGATCGCCATGAAAGGGGCAAAAGCCCAGCCATTTGTCGCCGCTTCGGGCAAGGCGGATTTTTTCACCAACCAAAGCCACAATGTCATGGGCTGCATTAGCCCTCTCAATATCCTGAAGCAGCGTCGAGCGGTTGGCCTCAATCTGCTTTAGCGAAGTTTTTCCTTTGAAAACAGACGCATTTGCGCCCGTACCTAATTTACGTTCGTTCATGGCTACACCCGAAAAAAGAGAGAAAGAAGAGCAACGGGCGGGATGGGCTTGCCTTTTTAGGCAGGACTGATTCCGTCTTTCTTGTTGCTTCCCCTAAGTGTTGGCATAACGCCAACACTTAGGCAAGAGAGAATCTCCTCAAATTTTCCAGAAATGTGCTTTTTATGTGGAACGAAAGTAAAACACCAAGCTTCCGCCTTGCGAAACCGTTGGCGATATGGCAACGTACGCATTGCAACATAGCAGAGAGCGGCTTATACTGCTTTCACAGGAATCATCAGGAATGAGAGCGTATGAAACATCGACTCAAAGAGATTATAACGGCGCGAGGCCTCACACTCCGGCCCCTGGCAAAGGAAATGGAAGAGGATTACTCGGACGTTTGCCGCGTTATAAATGGGCAAAGAAAGCTCACCATCGAATGGCTCCTTAAGTTCAGCAGGGTTCTGAACCTCTCCCCCAGCGAAATTGTTGATCTTGACCTCGGACTGCCCTCAACCTGCGATCAGGCGCTTATGGGTTCCGTGATTGGCTTTGTCTATGAGGCTTGTGACGAGGTAGGCGTGACGCTTGGCCCCAAGGAGCTGGCTTCGTGGATTTCCTTCATCTACAACGACACGATCCGCCACAATTTGAGCGTTGAGCAAACGAGAAACCTAGCGTTTTCCATCGTAAAAGCCACCCAGAAGGGGGCGGCTTAAGTTTTAGGGCAATCTGATCTGATCGCCTTTGCCATCATTTTTTCTGACCAATAAAAAAGCCGTTTTATATGAAAAAACGGCTTCGGCGAGTTTGCATCCTATTGATAGCAGTGCTGCGTTTAGCTCTTCCATCTTACCTGCCTTGAACAGGCGTATGATGCGGTCTGAATCTTCGGCGGCGAGGGTCAATTGGCCGTTGAGTAATTCGAGGAAGCCTTGAGTCACATAAGCAACTCTTTGTTCCGTTACGCCTTTTTGAAGCAAGTCGTCCTTTAAACTCATTAAACAACCCCGACCTCGCAAAGAGGCTCCTCCCCAATATGCCACTAGGTGACGGCCAATTATGTTGGTAATATGCCAACATTACGCACCCAAAGCAAGGAGAATCGTATTGCTTTCAGAACAATCCGAAACGACTTAAGTTATGCGTTATATATCAATATGTAAGCAGCTAGATTGCAGCAAACAGCATGTAATGAGTGCGCCCTGTGGCAGACCAAGTTTTTTGGTGCTCCCATCCGGCTTTCTTCGCTGCTTCTGTAACAAAAGCAACGGGAAAGCGATAAGAGTTTAGGACGGGCAGATACTCGTCTTTTTCAACGGCATATTCCGTGCCGTCGAAGCGAATGATTTGATCTCGATTGGACTTAAACCCTAACGCAAGCTGATAATTATCCGGTGTCCAATTTACCTTATAGTCAAAACCGCTGGTATCAATTGCGCGCTCAACGCAGCCTCGGATTAGATAATCGAATTGGGGGCAGTCGTAAGCGGCTACAACTTCTTGTCCATTCGTGTTTGCGTCAAAGCTGACAAGAAAATAGCTATTCGAACCGACGGCTTTTCGGTAGATGGAAAAGATTTCAGACAAGCGGCTTAATAGCCCATCTTCGCTTGCGTGTGTTTCAAAGTTGCCAATCGTCCCGCCCATGATTGCGAGAAGAGCGTTGTCTTTGCGGTCAGGGATGTTCTCAAAGAAATCAGCAATCACGGGTTTCCCGTCAACCGTGGGAAGAGCTTCTTTCATAGTGGCCAACGCTTCATTAGCCAATGCCGGAGAAAGATCAACGGGGAAGTAGTCGGTTGCACTCAAGGCCTTCATCATAGGAATGCTCTTGGCTTGAACTGAAGCCTCTCCCCCTGGGCCTAGGTCTATAAAATGCTTTATGTTGAGGTTGATGTCTTTAACAGCAAGATCAAACGTTGCTTTGTCATCGCGGCCAAGATAGTAGGCCTCTGCACTATGGCCATCCTTCCAGCGATGATCGTCTTTATCCTCCGTGTACATATAAGCGCCGAGGTGCCCTGTTACTTCCCCAGAAAGCCAATCATGGATGGCTTGGGTGAATGCAGAAATCTTAGCTTGTTCTAGCGCCTGAATATTCATTGCAAATGTCTCACTTAATGTTTGGATCCTTTGCGGCTGCCCACATAGCGTCAAATTGACGACGATAGGCACTCGTAATGGTTCTGTTTTGAATTAAAAGAATAAGAGGGTCTTCTGGTGCTGTGGTTACAATAATCGCCATTTTGTCCCCATATATATAAAAGGGAACGTTTGAAAAATTCTCTTTAGCTTGCCAACGATATTGGCAATAGTCCGATGCGCCAAGATCGAGATCGCTTTCTTCAATAAGGCATCTCATCCTGACTTTTTCGTATGAAGCCATTTCTTTTCGCTGATAATCGACAAACTCCCCAAGCTTGTCCTCAAGATATTCTTCAGCGATGCCACAAATGATGATTTCCTCATCTGAATGTTGCGCGACGTATCGAACATCACCAAAAAAGGCTTTAAGCCCCTCAACGCCCGTCAGCGTTCTCACTTGGTGTCCGGCCCACTGTACCCCGCCATTACCTGTAAACTCGATTCCTGCGCTTTCAAAAACAGCTTGCAGTTTTTCCATACTTGAAGCGCGGGGCTGCGTTTTCTCATTCTCAATGAGACTGATCGTGTTGCTTCCCAACCCAGTCTTTTCGGCAAGGTCTGTGTTTTCCCACTTTAATAGCGCACGGGCAGCTCGAACTTGTGCAGCACTAATCATCGCGTTTTTCCTCTTAATCTACCTATTTTGGGTAGGTTTGTACCAAAAATGGGTAAGAACACCTCTTTTTTACCCATTTTTAACCCCAAAGTCAATGGAAACGAAAATAATTTCCGATAAAAACTACATTGACTTTCGGTTTATGTCAATGCTATAAGTAAACGCAACGGAGTTACGATTAAAAAGAAAATATATTGCGTTTATCTAATTTAGGCAGCTTTTTACACCAAGGCATTTTCAAAGGAGACCGTTAAATGTTTGATTTAAATACAGTTTATGGGACCCAAGGCTACCAAGTTTCCAGCAATAATGCCCATTGCGATCATAGCGCAATCGTTCTGCCTTTTCCATATAACCTCCCCAAGACGACCCAAGAACCCGTTTCAGTGGCACCCAAAAGTGACATTATTGAACACCGTATGAACGCCCCCCTTTGCTCCAATGAGATGAGGGCCATCATGGATATGGTCAAATACCGCGCCAAACATCTGGGGCAAGAGCTTTGGGTTACAACAAGCACATTTCTGACAACAATGAAAATTGAAGAACTTGGGGATTTGCGCCGATGCGATTTTGTCCGCGCCGTTGAATATCTCGTTACCTTCTCCTCTCCTGTAATAGCTTAAGGGAAAAATGATGACTGATCCCTCAGCCATGAATGACCGACTAAAGAAAATCCGCGACATAATCGACAACGCCCAGCCAGCAGAAACCTATTTTGCTGAACGCAGCGACGTTGCCAAAGAGGAATCCCCCAATATCTACCAAAAACACCTTGATGCTCTGATCGCAGAACATGACGCATTGTTAAACGATGATTATATGAACCAAAAGGAAGCCTCATCGATACGGGCGCTCTTGTCCTATGTTTCCTATAATCATGACATAAGAGAAGACGTTGCTTGCGCCATCGTTGAAGAACAATTTGGTCTGGAAGAGATAAGAAAGCTTCCCAGACAAAAATATATGGACGTCGTTGAGTATCTGGTCGATTTCGATCCCAAAAAGATAATGAATTAAATAAGAGTAGATCAATTTTCGGGGAAACATAATGCAACTTCAATCGACACAGGTTAAAGCGGCACGTGCGATATTAGGATGGTCACAGGAAGACCTCGCCTGCCGTTCGGGAGTTGGCATTACGACTATTCGTCAGTTTGAAAATGGCTATGAACCCCGCAGAAACACAGCAATGAGCCTTCAAGATACGCTTGAGCAAGCAGGCCTTGAGTTCATGGAAAATGAAGGCGTTCGCCGCCGCGCCGATCTCGTTAGGATTTTGGAAGGCGCGGACAGTTGCCAGAAACTCTATAATGACTTCCTTCAGTCCGTACATAGTGGTGTTGATGAGATTGTCGCTTGCATCTTTTCCTATCCCATTCTTTCTGAAACATTAGGGCTTTCAGATAAAGACGGTCGCAACCGGATCGAAAGCCTTCGCAACTACGCCCGTATAAAAAGCATTGTGCCAGATGATGTCTTGCCCGCTGGAAGAGGAGAAACGCTTGTGGAGGTTAAGTACAGCTATAACGAACTTATGGGAAATGCCCAGTATTATGTTTATGGCGGCAAAACGGCACTTGTGTTCCCACAAGGTGGGCGAGACTATCGGTTTGTCATCTTCGACATTCCCAGCGGGGCGCAGCAATTCCGTGAACATTTTCAGGATCTCTGGAGCGGCAAAACGCTAAGAGACTTTATGCTAAGGCTGCAACCAACGTACCTATAAAGGCACAACGCCGAGAGAAGAGCTAATTGAAATGCGCGATTACATAAACAGCCAGCTATAATTTTTTCCATCTCTCTCTACAAAGCGGCCTTCGGGCCGCTTTTTTTTATGTCTTATCTCCAGCTTCCTTGGACAAAACCTACAGTGCGACCGTTGATTTTCGACGGTTTTCTTTTTTGCCCGCCAAACTGTCGAAAACCTACAGAGACACCGTTTAAAACCAACGGAAAAACTCGTTCAAGTCCAAGAAAAAATAACGTTTATGGAATCATAGAGATTGAAAAACGAGGCATAAAAATGATGTCCATAGATAAACAGACTTTTTTCAACCAGTTGCCAGTTCCTTTGAACATTTGCTCCATAGCTCCGGCGCAAATACGTGCAGCAAGAGGCATGCTTGGATGGACGCGCCGCGAACTTGCCAAGAGAACAAACCTCTCACCGGAAACAATCAAGAACACAGAGCATGGGACATACACGCCCAAGGAAGAAACAATAAAAGCCTTTATCGACGTGTTCGCACAAAGCGGCCTGCAATTCGTGTCTCATGAGACAAACGTCATTACGCATACAGAAGGCGGCGTTGTTACCAAAACAATCAAGCTTTCATATTCAGGCATAGTGTGCGTAACCGCCTCACCGAATGATGTTCAGGGAGGCACAAAACAATGAGAAATGCGCTGAACGTCCAACAGGAACGAAAGTCATTCAACGGATGCCGCCTGTCCCTTCAACTTAATGGTCTGAATGTTCTGACAATTGATGAAGCTGACTTCATCAAGGCCGTCCTCTCTTTTGTCGCACAAAAGGAACAACAAACGGGTGAGAGGCCATGCAACAGCTAGGAGTTGATAGCTATGTGAAGGCAACACGCGCTGTTTCGTGAGGAAGTCAGGCTAGAGCACGAAGAGACAACACAATACGGAACAGAGAAATATAACTACAGGTCACGACTTTGAGCAATAGACCGGAAAAATATTATTGAGCAAACGATAAGGAGTAAAAAATGTATAAAATCGGCTTTCCTAAAGGGAATATTAAAAGCAAATCTCTTTCGGCCATATCAAAAATAGTAGGTCGTGAGGTTGATCGCGAACAGCTAAACTTTTCCAACGGGAAAGGTTGTGAGGCCTATTTGTTGAAACACAGGGACATTCCCTTGCTTCTTCAGCAAGGCCGTCTTGACTACGCTGTGGCCTCTACGGAATGGCTGAAAGAGCGCGGCGCAACATTTCCTGTACTTCGCGAATTGGGCTGGAGCCAATACAAGATTTGCCTAATCGGGAGTCCTGAAAAGCTACTAGATCAAGAAAAAGGGCCGGAAACATGCGTGACGGAATACCCAAGCATTGCCAGAGAATACCTGAAGGAAAAGGGTTGGACGCAAACGTTGCTTTACGTGGTTTCGGGGTCAAGCGAAGGGTTCGTTCCTTCGATCTATGACTGCTGTATTGATTGCGTTGAAACGGGATCGACTCTTAAACGGCAAGGCCTTGTTGTTCTCGACACGATCCTGACGACAAATACAGTTTTGGTTGGACGTGACGAGAACATGCAGCCGGATGAGTTCTTACTTTCAGCGATTGGAGCAGCATAAAATGAAAACGGTTTTATTGACAGGAGCTAACACAGGCATAGGCGCGGCTATTTATCAACGGCTGAAAGAAAAGGATTCCTGTCGTTTTGTTGTCTTGGGGCGAAACAAACCCGATGGGATGCCCTTTGTCGAGACAGAACACGAATGGTTCGTTCCTACCGACTTGTCTAACGTTGAGGAAACAGAAAAAAATCTGCGGGCAGTTCAAGAACACCCTACCTTCGGTGATGTTGACATCATCATCAACAACGCAGGACGGGGATACTTTGCAAAGATCGAAGATATTGAACCTGAAGCATGGAGCAAGGTTATCAATATCAACCTGACGGCACCCTATGAAACGATCAGAACCTTTCTGCCCAACATGAAGCGAAAGAACTATGGAAGAATCATCAACATTTCATCTGATGCCGATCACATAGGGTTCGCAGACGCAGGCGTTTATTGTGCCAGCAAATTCGGCGTGTTGGGCCTTTCGGAAGCCATAAGGCCGGAATTGGTTGGTAAAAACATCACGGTGACGGTAATCTCTCCTGGTCGCGTTGACACTTGTTTTAACAACAAAAAACCAGGGGACAGGCCGTTGTCCCTGAAACCGGAGGACATCGCCTTGCAAGTTGAGCATGTCCTTGCCTTGAGAGACAACTGCACCATTGAGACAATTAGACTGAAATCAACATTGGAGTAAGAAAATGACACAAGACGGTTATGAAAAAGTTGGCGCATCTGCGACAAAAGAAGACGTAAAGGACGCGATTAAGAGCCAGTCCACAGGGCTTTATCCTGGGGCGTTCTGCAAGGTAGTCGAAGACGTAGCGGGCGATCCTGCTTATTGCTCCGTAATCCATGCGGACGGGGCTGGAACAAAATCGACCATCGCCTATATCGACTATAAGGAACATGGCGACGCCTCCGTGTTTAAGGGCATCGCGCAAGATTCGGCGATCATGAACCTAGACGATATGGCCTGCGTAGGGGCGACGAACGATTTTGTGTTTTCAAACACCATCGGACGCAACGCCCACCGCGTGAATAAAGAGATTTTGACCAACATCATCGACGGCTATCAAGAAGTTGTAGATAACCTCAAGGAACACGGCTGTAGGATCGTGATGGCTGGAGGAGAAACTGCTGACGTGGGCGATTTAGTGGAAACCGTTATTGTTGACTCAACGGTTTTCGTGCGCCTTCCTCGCAAAGACGTAATCGACGCCTCAAACATCAAGCCAGGAAACGTGATCGTCGGTTTGGCTTCGTTTGGGAAAGCCGTTTACGAAAAAGCCTATAACTCTGGCATCGGGTCAAACGGTTTTTCACGGGCGAGGCATCTGCTTTTGAAGCATGAATATGCAGAGAAATATCCAGAAACATTTTCGGCAACCATCCCCGATGATTTGGTTTTTCAGGGGCCGTATGCGCTGGATGATCGTCTCCCGAACGCAAAAGGAATGACTGTTGGCGAGGCTCTTTTGTCTCCGACGCGGACGTACTTGCCTGTCATGAATGAACTGCTTGGAAAGCACAGAAAGGATATTTCCGGCGTTATTCATTGCTCCGGCGGCGGCCTAACAAAGTCTTTGCACTTTGGTCGAGGCCTCCACTACGTCAAGAACGACCTTTTTGAAGCGCCTCCCATTTTTCAAGCCATCCTTGATACGGGAAACATTTCTTTGCAGGAAGCCTGTAAAGTTTTCAACATGGGCATTCGCTACGAGATTTATACGACGCCAAAAACTGCACAGGCGGTTATCGAAATTGCGAAAAACTTTGGAATTGATGCAAAAGTGATTGGCGAAGTTCTTCCCAAGAGAACCGAACGCAACTCATTGACCATCAAAACCAGAGGGGCGGAACTAACATATTAGGAAAGGTATTTTATGAACGATAGTGCGGTGCAAGATTTTATTATCAGCTTGGACGATTTTGACCCTGGCGAAAGATTAGACAAACTCAATTTATTGGCTGGCGCAAACGAGGCCAAGCGGCTTCAGCGCGATGAGTGGCTTTTCCTGATTGCTCTCTACGTCATAGACGAGACAATTCGGGAAAAGCTACCCAGCCGCTACTTCTTTTATATTTTTGGAGACGCGACTGTTTTCAGACTCCTTGCAATGAGCGGCTTCCCGCATATTGAAGGAAGGCACGGCCACAAACTTGCCGTTCTTTTGGGTGCGGCGCATCTCCTCTATAGGTTCAATGCAGCTAAAAAGTTCACTTTGCCTGATGAGAAGACAAAACAACTGCGGCTTAACAGTTGGGCGCGGGCCTACATTCAAGAGCGAGGCATCCTTGAAGCTATGTCCGCAGAGGTTGAGAAAATCCGTTCTGTTTTCTGGGCCTGTTTTGAGGAAAACGAAGAAAGCTATAAGCGGCTTTGCCAGCACTTGCTTTCCGATATTACACGAGAGACGGCGCAGGAGATTTTAGACTTGAACGAAAAATTACAGATTAAATTATTATCGTGAGGACAAAATGAGTACACCTATTCAAGAAAAGAACATTGGAGAAATCCAGCAAACCGCTCTGAAGCTTTATGGACGGTATGAACTTGATAAGTCTCTCCTCTGGTTTGTCGAGGAAGTGGGGGAGATTGTCTCCGGCGTAAGGAAAAAGAAAAGCAAAGAGCATATCGAGGGCGAGATTGGCGACGCTCTTGCGTGGATTTTTTCTCTGTCGAACATCCTGGACATTAAGGTGGAAGCGGCCTTAAGGGGAACGATGAAAAAAGAAATCGACCGTCAGCTTAAAGCCTATGGTAAGCTCAAATACACCGAGGAAAAACCCGAACAACTTTTGTGAGTGCCCATGACTTCCGTATTCGACGACACCCTTTTTATTTTTGATTGCGACGGCGTTCTTGTCGATAGCGAGTACATCATTGCAAGCGTCGAAGCGGAAGTTTTGAGCGCAGAAGGCTATCCTCTTTCCCCAGAAGAAGATATCCGGCTGTTTTCAGGCAAAAGCCAACGATCCATGCTTGATACCGTTGAAGCCTCTTTGGGCAGAAAGTTTCCAGAAGGCTTTGGGGAGCACATTGAGAAACTTGCAGCAAAGAGGCTTTCAACGGAACTTAAAGCCTGCGAACATATTCACGCACTTTTGGAAAAAATCAGCCTGAAATGCGTCGCGTCAAGCAGCACCCCGCCTATGATCCGCCATTCTCTCGAAACAGCGGGTTTAGATGGCTTCTTCAAGCCAGATGCGATCTTTAGCGCGACGATGGTTGAAAAAGGAAAACCGCATCCAGACCTTTTCCTTCTCGCCGCTGAAAAGATGGAACGCTCTCCTGAGGGCTGTATCGTCGTTGAGGACAGTTTCGCTGGCGTTGAGGCGGCGCGGGCCGCAGGAATGACCGCGATAGGCTATGTAGGGGCAAGCCATATCATTGACCCCGACCACGCAAAGAAACTCAAGCAGCTTGGCGCGAAAGAAGTGTTTCCTTGCATTTTACAGATTATCCAATTTCTTGAACAAGGAGGCTCCCGTTAGCCTTTGGATTTTTTTGAGGCTCATTTTATATGAATGATTATTACGTTGTCGGCATTGGCGGCTTGTATTTGGATGTTGTGGCTCCCGTGCCTTATGAGTTTATCAAAAAGCATGGGATCGGCCTGAACGAGGAACGAGAAGTCTCGCCAGACACCCTGCAAAAAGTCCTTTCCTCTCTCAAAAGCAAAGAACTTTTCGCCGGAGGCTCTGCAGCCAATACCGTTTCCGGCCTAGCATCTCTTGGGGCGCGGGTTGGCTTCTTTACGAAAGTTGCCGCCGATCCCATCGGTCAGGCGCTTATTCAAAACTACAAAGAGGCTGGTGTTAAATTATGTTGCCCGCCCGTTGATCCAAAGGCATCGCTATCGCCATCCTGCTTGATCCTAACGACTCCACAAGGGGAGCGAAGCATCCTTTTT
>JBFXDW010000018.1:0-23307 GCA_050180745.1 Bdellovibrionales bacterium
TTTTAAAAGCCGCCTTTGGAAACCAGAAGACAGATAATAGATAACAGAAAACGTAACACTCAAGCCTTATTCGGGGTTCAGTGGAAGCTTGATTTTTACATTTCTATCCCAACTCTTCACATCATATCCGTCATGCCAGCGCAGGCTGGCATCCCATTTTTGTAATTCTAAAACTTGCAATATTTGCTTCTCTTGCAATTTTTGAAAAGAATAAATGGGATTCTCGCCTTCGCGAGAATGACGAATATGATGTGAAGAGTTGAGATGGAAATGCAGAGAAATATACCCAAAAATTCTGAATAAAGTTTCTGGCGTGTCGTTGCCAAAGATCTCTACTCTTCTTCTGTATCCTCTTTTTCCGGAGTCATAATAACAATTTCGTTAGGCTTAGAATAATTCAGAAGCTCACGCGATTTTTCATCAAGCAAATCCGGATCAAGGGACTCTTCTTTCAAACGCTGGGTCTGTGCTTCAAGAGAAACTCGTTCTTTTTGTAAATGATCAAGCGTACTTTCCGCCTGTTCAACTTCACGCTGCAAACGCAACATCGTAAACCAACCGCGTTCGCCTTTGATTGTATGATAAAAAAGATACCCAACAATCAACAATCCTATTGCTACTAAAAGGAAATAGCGCACGTGCTTAATTCGTTTTCGCCGCCGTCTCATCTCACATCCTACCTTGTTTAGTAGAACTATGTTATTCAAAAGCTATCCCTATGTCATCTTATTTCCCCGCCCCCCCCCTTTCCAAACTTAGAGTAAAAGTAATCAGAACGCAGACAACGACAAACCAGCAATCAGAAGGACATAAAAACCACCCTCCCCTTGCGGGAGGGTCGAAAAATTAAGGCTCCAAAGGAGCTGAAAAATTTTTCGGGGAGGGGTAAAATCCAAATGCTGGAAAAGTGACCCCTCCCCGAAAATTACTACGCTATCGCTTCGTAATTTTCGACCCTCCCGCAAGGGGAGGGTCGCTTAAACATTTTATTAACCTCAGTTCGAATCCCTATCCGAATCCCCCCTTTCCTTTTGAGCCAACTCCGGTTAGGCTTCCCCAGAAACTGAGAGGAAGAGATCGCCATGGCTCTAGACCATTGCCCCCAAGAGCTTATCGAGTTTGCTAATCGCCTCGCGGATGAAAGCAGCTATGTCGTTAAACGCTTTTTTCGGTCTTCTTTTGTCGTTGAGGATAAAGACGATAATTCTCCCGTAACGATTGCCGACCGTAAGGCCGAGCAGATTTTACGTGTCACCATAACCCAGCAACGCCCCGATGACGGTATCATAGGCGAAGAATTCGGCGTCGAAAAAGGCGATGCCAATTTCGTATGGGTGATCGACCCCATCGACGGCACACGCGCCTTTGCTGCAGGCAAACCTCTATTTGGAACATTAATCGCACTACTCCACAAAGGCACGCCCGTATTGGGCATTATTGATCAACCTATTCTGGGAGAACGCTGGGTTGGCGCTGTGGGATGGCCAACATTGTTTAATGGCCGCGAATGTAAAACCCGTGACTGCCTTTACATGGAAGAGGCGCTGGCTAATCTGGGTCCTCAACTCTTCCCCTTTGGCAATGCCACAACGCTTGATGGCTATCGCCGCGTTGCCAAAGCAGTACAGACAACAAGTGTAGGCGGTGATTGTTATAGTTACGGTCTTTTAGCATCGGGACACATTGATCTGATCATCGAGCAAGATTTGAAAATTTATGATTTTGCAGCGCTTGTCCCTATCGTCGAAGGCGCTGGCGGGGTCATGACTGACTGGCAGGGAGAACGCCTGACACGTAATTCCAAAGGACAAGTTTTAGCGGTAGGAAACAAGGAGTTGTGGGGGAAAGCGGTCAAACTGCTTGAGGGGGCCTTGTGATCCGTCTTGGTGTTATTCTAGCCCTCATCGGCCTTGCTGCAGCAACGGGAGTTATTGCCTATTCTGGCGCTGAACAGGTTTTGGATGCGCTGCGTATCGCGGGATGGGGCATTGTGTGGACAAGCCTCCTTCACCTCATCCCCATGATAGCGTGCGTCTTTGGCTGGCAAGCTCTTTTGCCTGGACGTATCAAAGCCAGCCGTTCTTTCTTTTTTTATGTGTTATGGATTCGCGTATCAATCAACAATTTGATGCCTGTGGCCAAAATTGGCGGCGAGATCGTTTCTGTCCGCCTGATGATCAAAAACAAAATCCGCAAATCTCCGGCAATTGCCGCAACGGTTGTCGAAACAACATTATCCGTCATAGCCCAATTTGTGTTTGTGCTTTTGGGAGTCATCTTGTTCGTTCTTAGAACCTCCAATCAAGATGTAACGATGCAGCTTTTATGGGGCTTAATTATTTCAGCCCCGCTAATCGGCGCTATGCTCTATGTACAGCGCGTTGGCTTTTTTGGTTTGTTTGAAAAGCTCTTCACACTGATGTTTCGGGATAAGTGGAAAAAATTTGCAGGCAGCGCTAGCCGCCTCGACCATGCGGTGCGAACCATGTATCGGCGGCGCAGAAAGGCCTTTTTCTGCTTTGTGATGCAGTTCTTGTCTTGGGCCTTATGCGCTTTTGAAATATGGCTGGCCCTATGGTTCTTAGGCCATCCTTTATCTTTAATCGAATGCCTGATGATTGAGGCCCTCATTCAAGGCGCAGGAAGTGCAGCCTTTGTCGTCCCCGCCGCACTAGGCGTGCAGGAAGCAGGCTTTTTGCTGTTCGGAGGCATGCTAGGGCTGCCTCCGGAAACAGCCGCAGCTTTGGCTATGATACGGCGTTGCCGAGATTTAATTCTCTATGTCCCTGGACTGATTGCTTGGCAACTCCAAGAGGGCCGTTGGTTGTTGAAGTGATCGGGGATCAATGGCCAGAGTGTCTTCCTGAATGCTGAATCCTACCTTACGCCCTCAATCCTCCGGCTTCGTCCTGTTCCTGCTCTAATTCAGCATTCAGAACAAGATGCGCAAGTTCCTCAGAATCCTGCCAACGGCGACGGAGAATTTCTAAATACTCTTCCTTGGACGTCACTGGCGCATTCGCAGGAAGCTCATCATTCAACCGACGCTGATATTCTTCATAACTCCGCGCCGCCTGAAGTTCAAAATAATGCACAAGCTCCTCAATCTCTAACTCCTCAAAAACACGCAAGGTCAAGCCCTGCCGCACGCGTTCGGCGACATAAGGCCCATAGAGATTTTGGAGCTCGGCAAAAATCATTCTTCCATCGACTCTTTCGCAATTGTCACTTCAAGGCCATCTAAATCTTCCGTGAAGAAGATCTGGCACGCAAGACGAGAATCTTCCGTAACTTCAAAAGCGCCATCAAGCATACCAATTTCTTCTTCGCTAGGCTCAGGAAGCCGTTCCTTCCAAGGCGACTTTACATAAACATGGCAGGTTGCGCAGGCGCATGACCCACCGCATTGAGCCAACATCGCAATACCGCCTTCGCGGATGATTTCCATGATGCTCCATTCCTCCGTAGCCGGAAGATCGTGCGTTTCACCATTTACAGTACAAAGAATATGCATATTAATCTCATTCCTAGTTTGTTGTTATTTATCGTCTGTTCCAAGCTTGCCCTTAAGATTACTTGAAGATGTCGTATATTGGAAGCGATAACGGCGGTCGGGGTGAACATACCCAAAAGCCTTTTTTGCCATCAGAGCCGCCTCATGGAAGCCAGACAAGATCAGCTTCATCTTACCGGGATAATCATTAATATCACCAACAGCAAATACGCCCTCCAGATTCGTCTCAAAATCAGCGGTGTTCACCGGAATCAGGTTGTTTTCGAAATTGACCCCAAAATCAGCGACGGGGCCTAGCTTCATAGTCAGCCCATAAAAAGCCAACATAGAATCGCACGCCAGAACCTCCGTCTCATCCCCATCAGCCAGCTTGAGGGACACAGAAGCAAGCTGCCCCTCAGCACCCTGCACCTCTGTAATGTTGCCAATTTTAAGATCCATCTTACCCGCACCAACAAGCTCGCGCATTTTGCTGACAGAGTCAGGAGCCGCACGAAACTCATTACGACGATGCACAAGGGTAACATGCGAAGCAACAGGCTGGAGATTGATCGCCCAATCAAGAGCACTATCGCCACCACCGGAAATCACAATCCTTTTGCCCATAAAGGCATCCATTTTGCGCACAGCATAGAAGACGGATTTACCTTCGTAATCCTCAATCCCGTTAATAGGCATTTTCTTAGGCACAAAGCTGCCGCCACCAGCAGCCAGCACGACGACCGGAGCTTCAATCACGGTCCCAATATCCGTTGAGACGCGCCACTTACCTTCATCTGTTTTTTCAAGAGTCTGCGCCATCTGAGCCAGATGGAAAGTCGGATTAAACGGCTTGATCTGCGCCATAAGGTTTTCGGTAAGCTCAGCACCGGTGCATTTGGGAATTCCAGGAATATCATAAATTGGTTTTTCGGGATAAAGCTCTGCACATTGGCCGCCCGGACGATCCAGAATGTCAATAAGATGAGCCTTCATGTCATAAAGACCAAGCTCAAAGACTGAAAAAAGGCCGATCGGGCCTGCGCCAATGATGATCGCATCAGTTTGAATAGGGGAATTGTTCGTAGTATCAGTCATTTATATCCGCTTTTTAAAGTGATTATCCAGCCCCTCGACTGGAACAAGAGGAAATGTGATAGCGCAATCCCCCCTTTCCTTCAAGTCCATAGAAATATAGAATACCAAAGGCGAGTCTTTCAGAAAAATATGACAGAAATGAGTAAAAACGAGCTTGGCGAAGTCATTTTTGAATTTACACAAATAGGCACCATTATGCGTGTCACCGCTGTGCATGTCGAAACGGGAAAAGAAGCCGTTATTCAAGGCCCCGCAAACTATTCGCAAGAAACGCTCAAGCAAAACGCCCTGAGAAAACTGCGGTATGTTTTAGAAAAAGAGAAAAGATAGGCAAAAAGCAAAAAACTTCGAATCCCCCTTGCGCCATTCAACAGCACTCCAGTATGAATAAGGCACACTTATTTCTTGAAGGACGCATCATCAGCAATGGAAAACAGCTTTACAATTCTTGATCTTCTGCTCGGTGGGATACTTGGACTTATCTCAGCCTCACTTGCTGCGCATTTCGGCTATCGCTCTGCCGATCGCCTGCCGGGAGAAACAAGAATGCCCCAATGCGTGTTTTGCATGCGCTCCCTCCAGCTTCACGAGTATTTCCCGCTCTTTGGCTGGCTCTTACGCTTGAACGCCCTACGCCTACCCTGCCCTTGCGGCAAGAAAACAGGACTCTGGACCCAACCGCTCATCGAAGGAATTGGCTTCCTCCTTGGCGCGGGTACCGTCTTCATCACAGGCTGGACAACACTTTTAATTCCCGTTTGTTTAGGCTTGGGCCTTTTGCCTGCGATCGCCATGATTGATTTAGCCTTCGGCCTTATCCCTGATGAGCTCAACGCCGCCCTTGCCTTATGCGGCTTTTCCAGCCTTGTGATCGGTTATGGCGACATTTCATGGGGCCTCATCAACGCCAGCGCTCTTTTAGCGCTAGGATTGTTTCTGGCACTAGGCTACAGCAAGATGCGCGGTCGTGAGATGCTGGGATTAGGCGACGTGAAATTCTTTGCCGCTGCGGGTCTGTGGCTGCCTTTACAGCTCTCGCCATGGTTTCTTGGCATGGCAGGAATCTTAGGAATCGTGATGGGGCTTTTCTGGAGACTCACAATCGGCGAAAAAGAATTTCCCTTTGCGCCTGCTTTGTGCCTTTCTTTAGGGCTTTGCATCTATTACCAACTTTACCTCTATTCCTTTCCATGAGCTTCGCCAGATCTCTATTCACAGTCAGCAGCCTTACGGTCTTAAGCCGCATCGCAGGCTTTGTCCGCGATGCGCTGACGGCGCTTTACTTAGGCGCCAGCTATCAAGCAGACGCGTTTTTTGTCGCCCAAAGGCTTCCTAACCTGTTCCGCACCCTGTTTGCGGAAGGCGCGTTTTCCGCCGCTTTTGTTCCGCTTTATACGGAGCAAAAAGAAATCAGCGATGATGAAAAAGCCCAACGCTTTGCCGGAGAAGCCTTGGGCATCTTGATCGCAATGCTCCTCCCCTTCACGGGGCTCCTCGTCTGGGGCATGCCTTATGTGATCCACATTATGGCTCCCGGATTTACTGACGAGCCTGAAAAGTTCGACATGGCTGTGCGCCTCTCACGCATTACCTTTCCTTATCTTTTGCTAATTTCCATCACAGCTTTGCAAACAGGTGTCTTAAACGCACGCGACATTTTTGGCCCCGGTGCGGCTGCCCCTATTATGCTGAACATCGTCCTTATTATTGCGCTTCTCATTTCGGATTTCATCAGCACAGACATAGGCAACTTGCTCGCATGGGCTATGATTGTAGCGGGCTCACTGCAAGCCCTTTGGCTAGCGATCAGCTGCTATCGCGCACGCTGCGTAATTCCGCTGTTGCGCCCCAAACTGAATGAGATGACCGTACGCCTTTTTAAGAACATAGGCCCCGGAGCCGTAGGCGCTGGCGCCGCTCAAATCAATTTATTGCTCACAACCGTACTGGCCTCAACATTGCCAACAGGAGCCGTATCCTATCTTTACTATGCGGACCGTTTAAACCAGCTTCCCCTTGGTATCGTGGGCATTGCTGTCGCGACAACATTGCTGCCCCTTTTATCGAAGTACGAAACCGCCCATGACAAAAAAATGCTGACCTACTACAGCAGCCGCGCCATCGAATTTTGCTTATTGCTCGGCCTTCCCGCTACATTGGGCTTAGGCATCGCAGCTTCGCCTATCATTCAAACTCTCTTCGAACATGGTGTGTTTACGCACAATGACAGTATTGCTACGGCACAAACTTTAGCAGCCTATTCTCTGGGCATTCCCGCATTTTTGCTTGTTAAAGTTTTTGCTTCACGCTTTTTTGCCCAACAAGATACGCGCACGCCCGTTAAAATCGCCATCATCGCTCTGTGCGTCAATGTAGGCGGCGCGCTTTTAATGCTCCATTCCTTAGAGCATATTGGCATGGCGCTCGCGATGAGTCTGGCCACATGGACAAATGCTGTTTTGCTTTATCTACAGCTCAGGAAGCGCGGCGCCATTTTGTTTGACGAACGAAGCAAAAAGCGTATTCCTAGGATACTCCTCGCTGCCGTTATCATGGGAATCCTCACCTTTATCCTCACGCAAAGCACAAACGCTTTATTTATAGATAGCTCTCTCTCTAATAAGCTCATAGGAATGGCCGAGATTATTGTCCCTTCTTCTGTGGCCTATTCTGTGTTATTGCTGATCTTGGGCACCTTTCGCATCAGCGAACTGCGCCAGTATATAGGAAAAAAATAAAAAGGATTTTTGATTATGAGCACTAAACCGCGTATTTTTTCAGGCATGCAACCCACAGGTAACTTGCATTTAGGCAATTATTTAGGCGCTCTGAAGAACTGGGTTGGCTTACAAGATAATTATGAGTGTTTTTATTGCGTCATGGATTTGCACGCCATTACATTACCCAAAGACCCACAGGAACTACGCAAAGCCACCCGCGAGGTTGCTTGCGCCTATATTGCCTCAGGCATTGATATCAACAAAAGCGCGTTGATGGTGCAAAGCAGCCTTCCTGCTCATACTGAATTAGGCTGGATTTTGGGCACGCGCACGCCGTTGGGCTGGTTAAACCGCATGACCCAGTTCAAAGAAAAGGCTGGAAAAAACCGCGATCGCCAATTGCTGGGGCTTTATAGTTACCCTGTTCTGATGGCGGCCGACATTCTGGCCTATAAAGCCACGCACGTCCCTGTGGGCGAGGACCAAAAGCAGCATCTTGAGCTCACCCGCGACATCGCCATATCGTTCAATAATGAGTATGGGGAAACCTTCCCTCTGCCTGAGCCCTTGATTCTAGGTGAGGCCACTCGCGTTATGTCCTTACGCGACGGCACCAAGAAAATGAGCAAGTCAGACGAATCTGAATACTCGCGCATTAACATGACGGACGATGCCGATACGATTGCACTTAAAATCAGAAAAGCAAAGACAGACCCCCTGCCTTTACCAGAAGAGATAAAAGGCTTTGAAGGGCGTGCCGAGGCTGAGAATCTGGTGACGATCTTTGCCGCGCTGTCAGATAAAACGAATGAAGATATCCTAGCAACATATGGCGGTACCCAGTTCTCTGAGTTCAAAAAAGAGCTCACGGATCTGGCCGTTACCAAGCTAACCCCTATCAATGATCGCATGCGGGATTTAATGAAAGACCCTGCTGAGATTGACTCAATTCTACAAAAAGGCTCCGCGCGTGGCCGTGAATTAACCCAAACCTACCTCAAGGAAATCAAGGAAAAGGTGGGGTTTTGGTCACCATAGGGGGCTAATCGTTAACACGATCCCGAACTCGAAATGGAATCGAAATTGTTTCGATTGTTTTAGTGGGGAATTTTGTGTAGAATGTGACCATTGAGAATTTGGCAGTTACGCTATTTTTTGTTATGGTTAATGGCAAAGACTTTTTTGAAAGAGGTAAAAAGATGATTTTTTATAAAGAAGAACGTATGGCAATGTTTATCGACGGGGCCAATCTTTACGCAGCATCACGGGGGCTAGGGTTTGATATCGACTACAAAAGGTTGATCGAACTTTTTGCAGGTCGTGGTCGTCTCGTTCGTGCGTTCTACTATACAGCACTGGTTGAGAATGAGGAATATTCCCCCATCCGTCCACTTGTTGATTGGTTGGATTACAATGGCTACGCGATGGTTACCAAACCAACGAAAGAATTTACGGATGCGTTTGGCCGCCGCAAAATCAAAGGGAATATGGATATCGAGCTCGCCATTGACGTTATGGAGATGTGCGAAAAGGTTGAGCATATCATCATCTTCTCTGGTGATGGTGACTTCCGCCGCTTGGTTGAAGCCTGCCAACGCAAAGGCGTACGGGTCAGTGTTGTAAGCACAATGCGCACCTCCCCGCCAATGGTTGCTGATGAGCTCCGTCGTCAAGCCGATAACTTTATCGAACTGAACGATCTGATGCCGCATATCGCGCGCGCTCGTGATCCAAATGCGCCAGCGCTAACGCCAGAAGTTGCGGCTGATCCTCAACCTTCAATAGAGGACATTGCAGACGACATGGAAAAAACGCGCGCTGAGTTGGAACAAGAGGTTGCATAACGCGCTTTTCGCAAGATAACAAAAAGCCCGAAGGATAGGATGTCCTTCGGGCTTTTTGTTTGCCTCAACTCTTCTCTAGCGTTAGTTAGCCATATCTGTTATCTTCCCCATAGAATCTATAACATGTTGTTCTAGGGGATTTTTTCCATGAAAATAACGCTTGAGCGCGCCGCCCTTCTTAAATGCCTTGGCCACGTCCAAAGCGTTGTCGAAAAACGGAATACGATTCCTGTCTTAGCCAATGTTCTAATTCGCGCAGAAGGCGAACAGGCCTCTTTCTCTGCAACCGACATGGAGATTGAAGTCAATGAAATCCTTGCCTGCACCGTCTCTAAATCAGGTGCCGTAACAGCCCCAGCCCACACACTTTATGAGATCGTCCGTAAGCTCCCTGATGGCGCGCAAGTGGAACTTCACGCTGGTGATAATGGCCAACTTATCCTCTCGGCAGGCCGCTCGCAATTCAAGCTTGGCTGCTTGCCGGTTGAGGATTTTCCTAAAATGCCGGACAGCGACTATAGGCACAGCTTTGCGATAGGCGCTGAGGATCTGCGCATCCTAATCGACAGCACACGCTTTGCTATTTCGCTCGAGGAAACACGCTATTACCTGAATGGCATCTATATGCACACCACGACCGCAGACGATGTTGAGGTGCTGCGTGCGGTTGCTACAGATGGCCACAGGCTGGCTCGCCTTGAAATGCCTGCCCCAGAAGGATCTAAAGGCCTTAACGGCATTATCGTACCGCGCAAGACCGTGGGCGAGGTTCGTAAACTGGTTGATGAGATTTCTTCACCTGTTGAAATCGCGCTCTCCAGCTCTAAAGTTCGCTTTACCTTCGAAGGCGTGGTCATTGCCTCAAAACTGATTGATGGCACTTTCCCCGATTATGAGCGCGTAATTCCAGACGAAAACGAACACATGCTCATGACAGACGCAAAAGCCTTAGCCGCTGCTGTCGATCGCGTCGCCACAATCTCAACCGAGAAATCCCGCGCCGTAAAGTTAAGCATCTCAGCCGGACAAGTAGTTCTCAGTGCTAATGCGCCCGAAGCAGGAAGTGCTTCAGAAGAGCTAGCGGTCAATTACGATGGCCCAGAGATGGAAATCGGATTCAACGCCCGCTATCTCTTAGACATCTTGCAACAGATCAAAGGCGATGGTGTACGGTTTGCCTTGGCAGATTCATCCGCTCCAGCAATCGTGCAGGACACAAGCGACAGCACCGCACTTTATGTCCTGATGCCGATGCGGGTCTAGCGGAGGTCGGGGATCAGGGGTCGGGGAAACAGTGTGTCGGTAGGTCGGTACATCAGTAGAAGCTTTGTTGTTTCTTTCTCTCCCCCTTTTTTCTACCCTTTCCGTCATTCCCGCCTTCCCCCTACGCTACTTCGTAGCTTCGGCGCGACAGGTCGCGGGAATGACGGAGGTGTTGTTGAGGGTTGGGAGAGAAACGCAAAAGAAAGTCTCCCTAAATGCTAAATGCCAAATCCTAAATGCTTTTTTATTTTGGAAAAAACACATAATGGAATCCCCTCTGAATCCTGAATGCCGAATCCTGAATCCTGATTCGCTCTCTATCCAACAGCTCACGCTCTTCAATTTCCGTAATTATGGCGATCTTCGCCTAAACCTAACCCCTGCGCCAATCGTGCTCACGGGGCCCAACGGTGCAGGAAAAACAAACATTCTTGAGGCCGTATCTCTGCTCGTCCCTGGGCGTGGCTTGTGTAGTGCACCTCCAGCCGAGTGGCAAAATAAACGCGCTTCAGCACCATGGGCTGTCGCGGCTTATCTCGACACACTTCATGGAGAAACCATGATTGGGACGGGGCGTGATCCAATGGACCCCACGAATGATCGACGAATTGTGCATATTGATGGACGCGAAATACGCAGCCAGCAAAAACTGGCCGAACACGTTGTTATGGCATGGATAACACCTGATATTGATCGCGTCCTTGTTGAAGGACCTTCGGCGCGGCGCAGCCTCATTGACCGGATGGCCTTCAGCTTTGATCCTTCGCATCGAGGACGTGTCAGCCGTTATGAGAAAGCAATGCGCGAACGCTTGCGCCTTCTGAAAGATGGGATTCATGACAAAAGCTGGCTCAGCGCACTTGAAGATGAAATGGCAAGTTCTGGCGTTGCTATTGCGGCGGCCCGTCTTGAACTTATTAATAGGCTCTGTTCTGCCGTAGCCGAAACACGAAGTGAGTTCCCTCGTGCAGCCTTAGCCATCAGCGGCTTTGCCGAGGATAAATTAAAAGAAAGCCCTGCGCTTTTAGTCGAAGATGTTCTCCGCGAGGCTTTAGCTACCGCACGAGCAGAAGACGCCGCAAGAGGAATCTCCACCATAGGCCCGCATCGCAGCGATCTTGAAGTCACACATGCCACGCGCCATTGTCCGGCACATTTATGTTCAACAGGAGAACAAAAAGCGCTGTTAGTTGCCATAATGCTGGCCTATGTCCGTTTGATCGCACAGGTAAGAGAAAGAAAACCGCTCTTTCTGCTTGATGACATCACAGCCCATCTTGATACGCGCCGCCGCCATGCCCTGTTTGAAGAGATTGCCGCTTTAGAAATTCAAGCGTGGATGACAGGTACAGACAAATCCTTTTTTGAAGGCTTGCCCACAAACACACAGTATTTCTCTGTCGATGACGCTGTTGTGAGGGGGTAATCGGGGATCAAGGGGTCAGGGGTCGGGGATGGAGGAAGCCCCCTGAATCCTGAATGCTGAATCCTGAATGCCGAATCCGGCAATCCTCGCTAATCCCCGACCCCCGATCCCTTTTACGCTGCCTCTTGCTTAGCTAGACGATCTTTAGCCGTCTCGATCGCGGCTTGTGCCGCGGCAAGGCGTGCGATCGGCACACGATACGGAGAACAAGAAACGTAATTCAGTCCAACGGCATGACAGAACTTGACCGAGGCCGGATCGCCGCCGTGCTCGCCACAAATGCCCAGCTTAATGTTGCTGCGCGTAGCGCGGCCTCGCTCAGTGGCGATCTTAACAAGCTCGCCCACGCCATCTTGATCCAGTGTCACGAACGGGTCTTGATCAAGCACGCCCGCGCGCACATAGTCAGGCAAGAAGTTCCCCGCATCATCACGCGACAACCCAAAGGTTGTTTGCGTCAAATCATTCGTACCAAAGCTAAAGAACTCCGCCGTCTTGGCAATCTCGCCCGCCTGCAGCGCCGCACGAGGCAGCTCAATCATCGTTCCAACCAGATATTCGAATTCAACGCCAGCACTCTTCATCATTTCATTGGCAATGCTACGTACCATTTGTTCCAAACGATCCAGCTCAGCCTTAACAGAAATAAGAGGTATCATCACTTCCGGCAGCACCGTTTTGCCCGCCTGCTTCATGGCAATCACAGCACCAAAAATAGCCCGCGCTTGCATCTCGTAAATCTCGGGATACGTAATGCCCAAACGGCACCCACGATGCCCCAGCATCGGATTGGCCTCATGCAACATAGAGGCACGTCGCGAAACAACATCAACGCTAACCCCCGCCGCAGCCGCCACAGCCGCGATTTCACTTTCCGTTTTAGGCAAGAACTCATGAAGAGGCGGATCAAGAAGACGAATGGTAACCGGCAGGCCATCCATGATAGAAAAGATTTCTTCAAAATCTTTTTGCTGCATCGGCAATAATTTATCCAGCGCCGCACGGCGGCCCTTTTCATCTGTGGCCACAATCATTTCACGTACCGCCACAATCCGCTCTTCATCAAAGAACATATGCTCGGTCCGGCACAGGCCTATCCCTTCGGCTCCAAATTTCAGAGCCGTATTCGTGTCCAAACTCGTCTCAGCATTCGCCCTAACCTTCAAGGTCCGGAACTCGTCCGCCCAGCTCATCAACTCGGCAAAGTCGCCTGAAAGCTGAGGCTGAATCGTAGGCATCTTGCCAACCATGATTTCTCCGGCAGAGCCATCAATCGTAATCGTCTCACCCTGCTTAATTGTCACACCACGAGACACCATTTCTTTCTTGGTGTAATCCATATGAATCTCGCCCGCACCCGCAACGCAAGCCCGCCCCATGCCGCGCGCAACAACAGCCGCATGACTTGTCATGCCGCCACGGCTTGTCACAATACCAGCGGAGGCCGCCATACCATGAATATCCTCAGGGCTTGTTTCAACGCGGCAGAGAATAACCCTTTGCCCCGTTTGCGCCATAGCCTCAGCCTCATCCGCCGTAAAAACAGCCACACCCGAAGCCGCGCCGGGCGAGGCAGGAAGCCCCTTGGCCAACATGTTGCGCGTAGCCTTAGGGTCCAACATAGGATGCAAAAGCTGATCCAGCGCTGCTGGATCAATGCGCTTGACGGCTTCCTCTTTGCTGATGAGGCCCTCTTTGACCATCTCAACCGCGATGCGAATAGCCGCAGGAGCGGTCCTTTTGCCGGTGCGCGTTTGCAGCATATAAAGCTTGCCCTGCTGGACAGTGAACTCCAAATCCTGCATGTCGCGATAATGCTTTTCAAGACGCAAGCGCACATCATTAAATTGCGCAAAAACCTCTGGCATAACTTCTTCCATCGCGGGAAGATGAGAGTCATTGTCCTCCTTGCCCTTTACGGTCAAATGCTGAGGCGTCCGAATACCCGCGACAACATCCTCGCCTTGCGCGTTGACAAGATACTCGCCATAAAACGCATTCTCACCTGTCGAAGGGTTCCGCGTAAAAGCCACGCCCGTACAGCAATCCTCGCCCATATTGCCAAAGACCATGGCTTGGACGTTGACGGCGGTACCCCACGAGGCGGGAATATCATTCAACCGCCGATACGTAATCGCACGTTGGTTCATCCATGACCCAAACACAGCGCCAATCGCACCCCATAATTGATCTTCAACCTTCTGCGGGAAAGGCTTGCCCGTTTCTTTTTCAACAACCGCGAAATACTGGGCGATAACCTCTTGCCAATCTTCGGCTGTCAGGGCTGTATCTTGCGTCACGCCTTGGCTCAGTTTCATGTCATCCATGATGCTTTCGAACTTATGCATCTGTATTTCGAGAACAACCGAACCATACATTTGGATAAAGCGGCGATAGCTATCATAGGCAAAACGAGCATCCCCACTGCGCACGACCAGCCCCTTGACGGTTGCATCATTCAAACCAAGGTTCAAAATCGTATCCATCATCCCAGGCATAGAGGCCCGCGCCCCTGACCTTACCGATACCAACAAAGGATTGGATGCATCTCCGAATTTTGCACCTACAGTCGTCTCAATGCCCGCAAGCGCCGCTATAACTTGGCTCTTTAATTCTTCGGGATAGCTTTTCTCATTTTCATAATAATGGGTGCAAACTTCCGTCGTGATCGTAAAACCAGGAGGCACAGGCAAGCCCAGATTATTCATCTCAGCAAGGCCAGCGCCCTTACCGCCCAGAAGATTACGCATCTCAGCGGTCCCTTCTGCTTTACCGTCACCGAAAGAATAAACCCACTTATGCGCAGTCGTCATGAGGAAGCTCCCTTTGTTTTTAAAACACATAAAGACGAGGGCAAACTACTCTGAAAACAAAGAGATAACAACCGATTCGGGCATAAAAATGAGCTAAATCACAATGCAGCGCACAATGTGAAAGAGGACTTCTTTAGGCCTCTTCGGCACCACGTCGAGCTAGCTCGTCCACACGCTCATTCTCAGCGTGGCCTGCATGGCCTTTAACCCAATGTAATTGGACATCGTGCTTTTCCATCAAAGTGATAAGTCGTTGCCACAGATCAACATTCTTAACCGGCTTCTTGGCCGCTGTTTTCCAGCCATTTTTGATCCATCCGGCCACCCATTTTTCCAGCCCATTTTTAAGATATTGGCTATCTGTAGTCAGCTCAACGCTCATGGGGCGCTTAAGGCTCTCAAGCGCCATAATGGCCGCCATCATCTCCATGCGGTTATTAGTAGTATCCGCCTCAGCGCCATAAAGCTCTTTTTCTTGTCCTCCATAGCACAACAATGCCCCCCAGCCCCCAGGGCCCGGATTCCCCGAACAAGCTCCATCGGTAAAAATCACGACCTTTTTTTCTGCCTTTGTCATTCTGACCTTTTTCGCGTAAGTTTTAAAAAAATGAATTTATAAGATTTTAAAAAAGGAATCCACAGCCTTGCGCATTCTTTTTATCACAGCCAACCGCATTGGCGATGCCGTCCTGACAACAGGCTTACTGCACCATTTGGTAAAAACCTATCCGGAAGCTCGGTTTACAATTGCGTGCGGACCCGTTACGGCTGATCTGTTCCGCGCGACCCCTAGGCTAGAGAATCTTATCCGCTTACAAAAACAAAAGCGCCATGGCCACTGGATTGATCTTTGGAAAACGTGCGTGACGACAAAATGGGACATCATTATTGACCTCCGCAACAGCCTGATCACGCGCCTTTTATGGAGCCAAAAAAAATACTATCGCCTATCCCATAATACCGGACGGCATAAGGTTGAAGATCATGCGTCCGTGATGAAGCTCTCACCACCACCAGCGCCCCATATCTGGACAGACGAAGCTGCCGAAAGCAACGCCACAAAACTAATCCAAGATGAGAGTAAAATTCTAGCCCTAGGGCCTTCTGCCAACTGGCCACCTAAACAATGGCCCATTGCCCGCTATGCGGAACTAACCAAGCGTCTCACACAAGAAAACGGCCCCCTACAAGATGCCAAGATCATGCTGCTCGCCGCCCCGCATGAGAAAGATCAACTCGCCCTCTTCTGTGAATCATTTCCAAAAGAAAAAATTATTGATCTCGTTGGACAGGATTTGCTGACCGTTGCCGCCTGCCTGAAACACGCTACATTTTTCATCGGCAATGATTCAGGTTTGACGCACATCGCCGCCGCCATGGGTACAAAAACGCTAGCCCTTTTTGGGCCGGGCTGGGAAGAAGTCTATGGCCCATGGGGCGCTCATGCTTCCGTTTTACGCCCCCGCTTTGGCTCGCAGGAGCTTCTCGATCGCCTGCCCTATGTAGGCGCCGATGCCCCGAATTTGATGGAAGATATAGAGGTGGAAACCGTCGTGGAGAGAATCCAAAACATCCTCTAGTCTGGATAACTTGGTTCAACCTCCATCTCATCGCTCGTAATATCACGGATAAAATCGCCAATCGAACCACCACTCGGCAGTGGCGTAGCAGACCATTCCTCATCCGCCTTATCTACTTTTTGTGGTGCTTCAGGAATGTCCTCTAAAAGACTACGAACAGGCTTTCCTTGCTCAGCAGCAAGCATATAGTCATGCCACAGCATCGCAGGCAACGATCCTCCTGTAACTTTCTGCATCGGCTTGTTATCGTCATTCCCCATCCACACGCCCGTCACATAATCCCTTGTAAAGCCAAGGAACCACGCATCGCGATAGTCCGAGCTCGTCCCCGTCTTTCCCGCGACAGGCCGATCAAGCTGCGCTCTGCGACCAGTCCCATTTCTGACGACATCCTGCATCATGTCAACGAGCGTCGCCACAGAGGATGGCTCTACGGTCAAAGGCAGCTCCACATTGTCGCGCCGATAAAGAACCTGTCCATCACGGCCTCTGATTTCCTTGATACCATAAGGCATCACCGCGCGCCCACCAGAAGCCAAGGCCGCATAAACCCCTGTCATTTCAAGAGGAGAAACCGAACTCGTCCCCAACGCCAAAGACAAATCACGGGTCATATCCGAGGTCACGCCAAGCGCCCGCCCCATATCCATAACAGCACCAACCCCTGCTCTTTGCGCAACACGCACAGCGACACTATTAATAGATTCACGTAAGGCCTGCCGCGCGGTAACATCGCCCTTATACGTGCCATCATAATTTTGCGGCGTCCACTTCCCTACCTTGATCGGCGCATCCTCGAAAACCTCGTCCGGAGACATACCCTGCTGCAACGCCGCCAAATAAACGATCGGCTTAAAGGAAGACCCCGCCTGCCGTCGGGCTTGCACGGCTCGGTTAAATTGGCTCTCCTGATAATCGCGCCCGCCCACCATAACACGAACCGCCCCCCCTCGTGTCATAGACAAAAGAGCGGCCTGCGTAACCCCTTGAGACTCTCCATACTTTCTAAGAATAGTATTTACATTCTGCTCAGCTTCATGCTGAAGCTTCAAATCCAATGTCGTTAAAATCGTCACATCCTGAGGCGCACTCCGCAACAAAGCCCCCACCTGATCTACAACCCAATCGGCAAAATAGCGGCCCTGTCCCGTCGCAATCGGCTTACGCGACGGCAACGGCACCCCTTTCAAAGCGCGTTGCAACTGAGGCTCAGAGATATACCCACAATCCTTCATAGCCCCCAACACAACCTGCATGCGCTCTTCAGCGAGTTGAGGGTTGTTTCGTGGAGAGAAACGAGATGGAGCCCGTAACAGCCCCGCCAACATAGCGCTTTGCCGTAGATCAAGAGTCCCAGCCGTTTTACCAAAATAAATATCTGCCGCAGCATCCACACCATATGCACCAGAACCAAGATAAACACGGTTAAGATAAGCTGAAAGGATTTGCTCTTTGGTGTAAGTATTCTCAAGCCACAATGCCAAAAGCATTTCCTGCACCTTACGGCGCGTTGTCCGCTCTGGCGATAAAAAGAGATTTTTGGCCAATTGCTGCGTAATAGTCGAGCCGCCCTGCACAACATGGCCCGCGCGCAGATTTGCCACAAAGGCGCGCGCCAGTCCCAAGATATCTACACCAAAATGATCATAAAAACGGCGGTCCTCAATCGCAATAATGGCATGCACAAGATCAAGAGAAACATCAAAACCCGTTACATGCTTCCCATAAAGGTCGCCATAGCGCGCGAACACCGTTCCATCATCTGCCAAAAGCGTGATTGAAGGCCGCCGCTGTGGTGCTGTCACTTGCGAAATGTCAGGCATGTCATAGGCATAATAAGCCACCATAGCACCAACGATCACACCACCCCAAATCATAGCCAGCACACTCGCACGCCCCAAAAAACGACCAAAGATACGAAGCTTCGACTCGCCTTTTTGCTTACGCTCATGAACACGCTTCTTTCGCGTCACGCTTTTAGACGAGAGGTCTTTGGAGGATCGTTTAAGAGACATATCTTTTGATTATTTCGTCAGTAATTGATGTGACAAACGGCGCCGCACAGGCTCTTCCAAGAGTCTAGTCACAATTATGGCTAAAAACAAGGCAAGGCTTACGGCAATCAAAGTAGATGTTATCCGATCTATACCCGCTGCCTCACCCCAGAAGAAAACCGCGCGCCCCACAGGGTAATGAAGGCAATAAAGAGGATAGGAAAGCCACCCCAAAAAACCAGCCATTTTCCTGCTAAAATTACCGTGACACACAGTATGCGCGCCTAAACAGAGAAGAATCGGTGACACAACAAACAAGCCTAAGCTCGTATAAATCCCCCGCACCGTCATCGGAAACGCCAGCATCAACAGCAAAACCAAATAAAGAACCCACGGCTTCATTAAAAAAGACAGACGAGCGACATAAGGCGATGTTTTTTGAAAAACAGCATACATCCACACCCCTGCGGTAAACCCATAAAGCACACGAAGAACGCCTCCTAAGAAATTATACGTCCCCCAGCCACCGCTTAAATCTATAGCCAAACGATCATGTTGAGCTGAATCAATCACACCCCTCACAATCAAAGCAAAAAACACAATAAGGATAAAACGGAATAAGGCCCCAGGCTTAAGCCTCAAGAAAAAAGGCAACATAAGACCAACAAACATCTCAAAACACAATGACCACAAAGGAGGATTGGAAGGAAAAGCAATTCCAATCGTTGGTGTGGTCTCTCCCATGTTAAAAATGCTCTGGTCATTAAAGAAAGGCAAAAAGACCATGTTGTGAACGAAACTTCCGAGCACAAAGGCATGATCACCCGAAGCCAACTGATGATGGATCAAAATATAAAGAACTGGCGTCCCCAGCAAAAGCCCCAACACAAGAAGCGGCTGCAAGCGGATCACACGGCGCAAAACATATGTGCCATATGTCATACCCTGTTGAAGCCTCGCCCCATAAGCATGACAAAGAACAAACCCGCTGAGCATAAAAAAGAAATCAACGGCCAGATCAACGTTAAAGAATAAAGGCGAGCCATCATAAACCGTATAATGGAACAGCATAACGGCCAGCGCCGCCACGCCACGCAAACCATCTAACGTTTCATAGCGCCGAGAAGAAACAGGAGAAGTCATAATCAAAAAGCCATATGGTAAAAGGAGGGGATTAGACTACTTTATCTACCATAAAAATAAAGATGTTTTTATTGTTACTTATATAAGACTAAAACAAAATGAGAAAGGATCTACGGGGGGATTTTTCATCAAAGAACTGATGCAGAAAAATAAGCTCTTTTAACAATATCTTTTTTCTGTCATCTTAAAATTAATCCCTCTTAATTTAGTGCGTTCTAAATCATATGTTCCCCTCCCAGTTTCCTCATGACCTAAGCAACAATCCAAAATTAAAAGGAGAAAATCTAGTCTTTAATGCCCTACAATCTGCCTTACAAGATGATTGGTCCATATTCTATGATTGGTCAGTTCAAGGAACTCGCAGAAGAGTAGACTTTATATGTATAAGCCAAACCCTTGGAATAATAGTTTTTGAGGTAAAAGGAGGCTTGGTTCATAACTCTAAAGGAGCATTTAAGCAAGAAATCAAATATAATGGTTTTAGGAAAAGTATAACTCCTTTTGATCAAGTCATGAAGGCTTACCGCGATATCGTACACGCATGTAATTTAGAAATAGATGATTTACCAAAATGCCATTATGCGGTTTTCTTCCCTGAAGTGACACAAAAAGCCTTCACATTTACAGAAGGTCTACACATTTTCACGCATGAGGACCTACTAAAAGAAAAGATGACAGAGAAAATTCAAAAATCATTAACCGCGCCTTCAATAAGGCAAAACAACTTGCTTTGTGTTTTAATCAACAAACTAAAAGAGCAAACCCAAAACAATCGAAGATACAAGAAGCAAAGGGATAGTAGAGTATAAATACTCTCAGCAACAAAAAAGGCTTGAAATAAACCTCAAGCCTTTTTTGTTATGGTGGGCGGTGAGGGGGTCGAACCCCCGACCCTCTCGGTGTAAACGAGACGCTCTACCACTGAGCTAACCGCCCACTCTCCCCATACATTCTCCGCATGAGAAGAATGCTTTCTAGCAAACATTTCAGGAAAAAACAGCTCTTTTTTTCAAATTGTTCATAAAAAAAGCGAGGAAGAATAACCCTCCTCGCTTTATCAACGCATAAGCCGTCTTTACTTCTTGCCAGACTCGCCGTTAACCATCTCTTTGAGCTGTTTCCCCGCACGAAACTTCGGCAATTTCGAAGCCTTAATGTCAATTTCTTCTCCAGTCCGAGGATTACGTCCCTTAGATGCTGCGCGCTTAGCAACATAGAAATTTCCAAACCCTACAAGGCGAACCTCTTCACCCTTCTTCAGCGAGCTCTCAATAGTCTCCAAAACTGCGTCAATCACAGTCGTAACAGCAGCCTTTGACATTTCCAATTTTGCAACAGCCTTCGTATCAGCCACGGCCGAGATAAATTCATTTTTATTCACGCAGAGGTCTCCCTTTAATCAAGTTATGCATCAGGTCCATGAAACCGATTCAAGCACAATAGCAAGAATCCACAAACCACGCCGCAATTTTGGCCCTCTTAAGAAAGCCTGTCAATCTTTGAACCCAGAAAAAAGCCAGCTTTTCCGCGAAAAAACGAGCATTCTTGGTTAAAAAAAATAAACCATAAGCAGCTTAAGCGCTATTCAGCCCTTAATCTTCCGAAATACGCTGAGCCTAATGCCGGATACGCTCACTTCTGTCTTCCTCATGCGGGGGAAGAGCAGCTCGCTCCGCCGCTTCCTCAGCCGCTTCATTCCACTCGATCGGAATCAAAGGTCTCGTGAGAGCAACCTTAAGAACTTCATCAACAGTATCAACCAAGATAATCTGCAGTCCCTTCTTTACATTGTCAGGGATTTCTTTCAGGTCCTTTTCATTCTCACGAGGAATACAAGCCGTTGATATTCCCGCACGCAAAGCCGCCAGAAGCTTTTCTTTGAGACCACCGATCGGCAACACGCGTCCACGCAATGTCATCTCACCCGTCATGGCTACGTCCTTATGAACGGGAATTCCGGTCAGCACAGATACGATCGAAGTCACCATCGCCACACCTGCACTCGGACCGTCCTTAGGTGTAGCCCCTTCAGGAACGTGAACGTGAATATCACGCTTATCAAGGATAGTAGGCTTAATTCCAAACTGCACAGCACGCGCTTTAACATAACTCTCTGCCGCTTGAACGGATTCGCGCATGACCTCACCAAGTTTACCCGTAATCGTGATCTTGCCTTTACCAGGCAAGGCCAGCGCTTCAATCGAAAGAATCTCACCGCCGACTTCCGTCCATGCCAAACCCGTCGTAACACCAACCATATCCTCGGCTTCAACTTCGCCATAACGAAACTGTTTCACACCAAGATATTTTTCTAGGTTCCGGCGCGTAATATGCACATTCTTGACCTTCTTCGTCAGAATCTCCTTTAAAGACTTACGTGCCAACTTCGCGATTTCGCGTTCCAGATTCCGGACCCCCGCCTCACGCGTATAATAACGGATCATATCACGCAGAGCATCGTCGGAAAGAGTAAACTCAGACTTCCGCAGACCATGCTCTTTCATCAATTTAGAAATCAAATGCCGCTTCGCAATCTCGATTTTCTCATCTTCAGTATAACCAGAAAGACGAATAATCTCCATCCGATCCAGTAAAGGTTGCGGCATCTGCAAAGAGTTCGCCGTACAAACGAACATGACATCTGAAAGATCATAATCAACTTCAAGATAATGATCATTGAAGGTATTATTTTGCTCTGGGTCCAATACCTCTAAAAGAGCCGAAGATGGATCGCCCCGCCAGTCCGCACCAAGCTTATCCACCTCATCCAAAAGAAACAAAGGATTCGAAGCCCCCCCCTTTTTCATGCCATGAATAACTTTACCAGGCATAGACCCAATATAGGTCCGGCGATGACCGCGAATTTCGGACTCGTCCCGCACACCGCCCAGTGACATGCGTACGAACTTACGCCCCGTCGCCCGGGCCACGGACTTCCCAAGAGAGGTTTTTCCAACCCCCGGCGGCCCAACAAGGCAAAGGATCGGCCCCTTCAGTTTTTTCTGACGTTGCTGCACAGCTAGATATTCGATGATACGCTCTTTAACTTTTTCAAGCCCATAATGCTCAACATCTAAAATCTTTTCGGCTTCCTTGATGTCCTTGCGCGTCTTGGTCCGCTTTTGCCATGGAATTGAGGTCATCCAATCCAAATAATTCCGCACGACCGTTGCCTCAGCCGACATCGGACTCATCGTGCGCAACTTCTTCAACTCGGCTAAGGCTTTGTCTTTGGCCTCTTTAGTCATCTTGATATCTTTAATCTTGGCCTCAAGCTCAGAGATTTCATCCTTACCGTCTTCGCCCTCCCCCAGCTCTTTCTGAATGGCCTTCATCTGCTCATTCAAATAATATTCGCGCTGCGTTTTCTCCATCTGCTTCTTGACGCGGGTTCTGATCTTCTTTTCGACTTGAAGAACGCCAATCTCGCCCTCCATAAAACCGAAAATGCGCTCCAACCGCTCATTAATAGAGGGGACTTCAAGCAATGCCTGTTTCTCAGGAATCTTCAGGACCAAATGCGAGGCAATCGTATCAGCTAGACGATCGGGCTCCTCGATCTGGCTAACGGTCACCATAACTTCCGGAGGAATCTTTTTGTTAAGCTTAATATATTGCTCAAACTGCCCCACGACGGCGCGAGAAAGAGCCGTAAGCTCACCCTCATCCCCCGTAATTTCGGGAACAGGCTCTGCATAAGCCTGAAAGAAGGGCTCATTGTCAGTAAAGTTTTTAACCTTCGCGCGCCCGCCACCTTCGACCAGCACTTTGACCGTCCCATCGGGAAGTTTTAAAAGCTGTAGCACACTGCCAATCGTGCCGAACTCATAAAGATCATTAATCTTAGGATCATCTGTCGTCGATTCACGCTGTGTTAACAAGAGAATATGCTTATCCTCATTCATCACATCCTCAAGCGCGCGCACGGATTTA
>JBFXDW010000019.1:0-23127 GCA_050180745.1 Bdellovibrionales bacterium
GATGACGACAGACAACAACCCACCGGAAATGGCGACGATAAAGAGACAGGGAGCCCATAAATGCGGACCTGCCCATAAGCTGATGACAGCGATTAGTTTGATATCGCCCGCACCTGCCCATTTTTTGATGTACAGAGTATAGCCGACAAAAAGAACAACCGCAAACACAGTTAAGTGTTCCTTCCACGGCAAAGGTGTTGCGTGTGATAGTCCATAAGCGGGGAATAGCAGAAGGAGGGCAAGACAGGCCAAATTAGGGATTTTAAAGCGCATAGCATCACTTATTGCTGCCAGTATCATAATGAAGGCAGCGAGAACGAGTGTTGCGATGTTGATAAGATCCATATCCATTTATTTGGTCCTGTTACGAGAAAGAACAGTCCCGATTATGCAATATTTATGATTAAAACTAAGTGAATCATGATTAAGAGTGTATGAATCAGCCGCGTTTTCCGAAGAAAAGCAATGAAGTGTCGCCGTAATCACGCGCCAAAAGCTGCTGAAGCGTAGGGGGCATTTCAAGAGATTCCCCACGTGCTGTCTCGGCAATGATAAGGGCTTCAGGGGTTATCCAGCGCATTTTATTGAGGACCTCTAGCGTCTTTGGAATCAAGTTTTTATAGTAGGGCGGGTCCAAAAACACCAAAGAGCAAGGGGTGTCTGTCTTGGGCGGGTGAGTGGCATCAATGGGCAGGATTTTGCTTTTGGGACGCTGGTTTAGAAGAGCTATATTATCTCGTAAGCTTTTCAGTGCATTGCGGTCTTTTTCAAAGAAAATACATTCATTGGCTCCGCGCGAAAGGCTCTCTAGGCCCAGCGCCCCTGTGCCTGCAAAAGCATCCAACACCCTTCTATTTTCGAGAGGATTGCCAATTTTCTCTCCCCAATCATGGTGGGCAATAATATCAAAGAGCGCCTCTCGCACGCGATCGGATGTAGGGCGGGTGGTTTTTCCTTCTGGTGTGTTGAGCTTTCGTCCGCCTAGTGTGCCGCCCGTAATTCTCATTTCTTGCCTTTAAAGAAGTTGCCAAGCGCACCTTTTAAGGCTTTGCGTGAGATTTCTTCTATGTTGCCGCGTGGTAGTTTGCCCAACTGGAAGGGCCCAAAAGAAACACGTATTAGGCGCGTGACTTCAAGGCCTAGGAAGGTCATGGCTTTGCGGACTTCGCGATTTTTGCCTTCTTTGATCGTGATGACGAGCCAGCGATTAGCGCCGTCTTTCTCGGAATCCTCGAATTCAATCTTCATAGGGGCATATTGAACACCGTCGATTTCAGTGCCATGAGCTAGTTTTGTAAGATTTTCCCGTTTTAAAATACCATGAACACGGACCCGATAGCGTCGTAGCCAGCCTGTCTCTGGCAATTCGAGATGTCGTGCCAGCTCGCCATCGTTGGTCAAAAGGAGGAGGCCTTCCGTATTATAATCGAGTCGCCCTACAGAAATCAGGCGAGGCATTTCCGGAGGGAGTAACTCAAAAATCGTTTGGCGACCTTGAGGGTCTTTGTTTGTGGTGAGTGCACCCGCTTTTTTATGATAGCGAAAGAGGCGCGTTTCTTCAGGTGCGCTCATAAGTTCGCCGTCTATCTTGATGATTTGCTTGTCAGTCACGTTGAGGGCAGGGGAGGTCACGGTTTCCCCATCCACCTCGACACGACCGTCTTGAATTAGTTTCTCGGCATCGCGCCGCGAGGCTTTTCCTGCGCGTGCAATTTTTTTGGCGAGCCGTTCACCCTCGTATGTTGTTTTCATATCGCTTTCACCTTTTAGGGATAACATAGCTTAAATTCGCTAAAAAGAAAGGCTTTAGCTATGAATGGCTGTATGAAATTGGCGTTGGATGAGGCTCGTGCTGCTGCGGATCGTGAAGAAGTCCCCGTAGGAGCTGTGATTGTCGATAAAGATGGGAATGTGCTGGCTCGAGCGGGGAACAGGACTGAGGAGCTGGGGGACCCAACGGCGCATGCGGAAATGTTGGCGATTCGTCATGCCGCAGCGATGAAGCGGTCTGCGCGTTTAAAAGATTGCGATATCTATGTGACGCTTGAGCCGTGCCCTATGTGTGCAACGGCTATCAGTTTTGCGCGGATCAGAAAGGTTGTCTTTGGAGCCTATGATCCTAAGGGTGGGGCCATAGAGCATGGCCCCCGCCTTTATACGCTGCCCACCTGTCACCATAAGCCGGAAGTTATTGGCGGTGTCGAGGAAACAGCCTGCGCTACGCTTTTAAAAGAGTTTTTTGAAGAGCGACGGGATTAGGGAAAGATCTTATACTTCCTAATCCTAGGGCGTTCCTTTTATTTGACGACACGCCCTAGTCTTCTGACCTCTTATTTCTTTTCCCTTGCTACGGCACGATAGCCAATGTCGCGGCGACAGAAACCCTCTGGCCAGTTGATCTTATCAACGGCCTCATAGGCTTTCTTTTGGGCTTCTGTAACCGTTGGTGCCCAGCCGGTTACTCCCAGAACGCGTCCGCCCGCAGCAACAATATCGCCAGCCTCATTTTGGGCTGTACCTGCATGGAAGACGATTCCGTTCTCGATTTTATTAGCCTCATCAAGGTTTCTAATCACGCTGCCTTTTTCGTATTTGCCTGGATAGCCATTAGCGGCCATGACAACGCATAAGGCTTTTTCGTTTTTCCATTTAAGCTCTAGCGCATCTACAATGCCTTTAGCCGTCGCATAAAGAACGGCCAATAAATCCGATTCCATGCGCGGAATCATCGCTTGTGTTTCTGGATCGCCAAAGCGGGCGTTATATTCAATCAACTCTGGTCCTTTATCCGTAATCATCAGGCCCGCATAAAGCATACCCTTATAAGGCGTGCCTTCGGCTTTCATGCCTTTGACCGTGGGAATGATGATTTCCTTCATGACGCGCTCAGATAGCGCATCGCCAAGCTCAATGTTGGATGCCGGAGAATAAGCGCCCATGCCGCCTGTGTTAGGGCCTTTATCGCCATCATAGACAGCCTTATGGTCTTGGGCTGTGGCAAAGGGGATCGCCGTTTCACCATCGGACAGCGCAAAGAAGCTGGCTTCCTCGCCGCGTAAAAATTCTTCGATCACAATTTCTGCGCCAGCGGTTCCAAAGGCTCCGTTCGACAACGCATCATCAATGGCGGCAAAGGCCTCTTCTTCATTCTGCGCGATTGTCACGCCTTTACCTGCGGCTAAACCATCGGCTTTGATGACCGTAGGGGTGCCCGTTTGGCGCACATAGTCCTTTGCTTTGGCGGCATCGGTAAAGCGTTCGTAAGCGCCTGTGGGAATGCCATATTTCTTGCATAAATCTTTCGTGAATCCTTTAGAGCCTTCAAGAGCCGCAGCAGCCTGCGAGGGACCAAAGGTGATAATCCCGTTTTCCTCAAGGCGATCAACAAGGCCGAGCGTTAAGGGAAGCTCTGGCCCTACCATAACGAAATCAATTTCAAGCTCTTTAGCTTTGGCGACAAGCCCGTCTATATCATCAACCTTAATATCAAGGCAGGTGGCGACATCAGCGATTCCGGGATTGCCGGGGGCGCAGTAAAGCTCTGTCGTTAGGGGAGATTTGCTAAAGGCCCAGCACAAGGCATGTTCGCGGCCACCGGACCCAATCACGAGCGTTTTCATATGTTAATCTCCTTAAAAACACGCTTTCCTCAAAAGAGCTGAAGCGTTATGACATCAATGGTGCCTCTTTTTCCCATGGGAGCCTTTATGAGTCCAGTCCTTAATCACCCTCCTGAATATAGTGTTGTTGAGTTGTCTAATCGCCTCAAACAGACGGTTGAGGATTCTTATGGCTATGTGCGGGTGCGCGGCGAAATTGGCTCGTGTAATTTGCATGCTAGCGGGCATCTCTATCTGTCGCTCAAAGAGAATAATGCGGTACTGGCGGGCGTATGCTGGCGGGGAAAGGTTGCGCAGCTTGCGATTCGGCCTGCGACAGGCATGGAAGTGATTTGTACGGGCAAAGTTACGACCTATGCGGGGCAGTCCAAATATCAACTTCAAATTGACCTGATAGAGCTGGCGGGTGAGGGCGCTCTTCTTAAAATGCTGGAGGAGCGTAAGAAGAAGCTTGCTGCTGAAGGCCTGTTCGATAAAGAGCGCAAAAAGAAGCTGCCCTATTTGCCTGAAGTTGTGGGTGTTGTGACCTCGCCGACGGGCGCTGTGATCCGTGACATTTTGCATCGCTTACAGGATCGTTTTCCTCGGCGCGTTATTCTATGGCCTGTACCTGTGCAGGGCGAGGGTGCTTCGGCACGTATCGCGGCGGCTATTCACAGCTTTAATGCTTTAGTGCCCGAAGATAACGTGCCAATACCGGATGTGCTGATCGTTGGACGTGGCGGCGGGTCCTTAGAGGACCTGATGCCCTTTAATGAAGAGGACGTTGTGCGTGCGATTGCGGCAAGCCGCATTCCGGTGATTTCTGCGGTGGGGCATGAAACGGATATTAGCCTATCGGATTATGCGGCGGATCGTCGCGCGCCGACTCCTACGGCGGCTGCGGAAATGGCGGTGCCTGTGCGGGCTGAGCTGATCGCGCAAGTGGCGCAGATTGATGGGCGGCTCAGCGTTGCTGCGGCGCGTGGGCTGGCCGAGCGGCAAGAGAAGCTAAGGCTTTTTGCGCGTGCTATGGGCGATCCGATGCGTGCGCTTGAGCCGTTGATGCAGCGCCTTGATGAGCGGGCCGAGCGCTTGAGTTTAGCTTGGAAGTCTGTTGCGCAAGCCAAGGCGCATCATTTTGAGCAGCTTGCTGCGCGCATCAAGCATCCGCGCGATGGTTTGGCGTTAGCAAGGCAACGTTTAGAGAATGAGTCCGCACGTTTGGAAGCCGCGATTAAACAAAAAATGCTGCATACGGAAAAGCAAGTCACGCATGTTTGTTCATTGTTAGCGGCTTTGTCTCCACGTGCGGTTCTGGGGCGTGGCTATGGACTTGTTTATGATGAGCAGGGACATCTCATTACGCATGTGGCCGATATGAAAGCAGGCGCTTTGATTAAGGTTGAGCTGCAAGACGGGACGCGGAGCGCTAGGGTTGAGTATGCTTCTCATGAATGAGCTGTTGGGGTAAAAACACCCTCCCCTTGCGGGAGGGTCGAAAAATTAAGGCTCCGAAGGAGCTGAAAATTTTTCGGGGAGGGGTTAGAAGAACCGGAATTTGACCTCTCCCCGAAAATTTCTCATGCTAACAACTCTGATCTTCGTGAAATTTTTGTGCAAATGAATTTAGCGTGCCTTCTTCAATATGCTGGCGCATATCGCGCATCAATGTTTGGTAATAATAAAGATTATGTTGCGTGAGCAGCATGGCACCTAAAATCTCTTTGGTGCGGAAGAGGTGATGCAGATAGGCCCGTGAATAGTTCTGACATGTCGGACAAGTGCAACGCTCATCAAGAGGGGCGCTATCTTCCATATGACAGGCATTTTTAATGTTGAGCGTTCCTTGGTGCGTATAAGCGCGGCCTGTGCGGCCCGCACGCGTGGGCATGACGCAATCAAACATGTCAACGCCGCGTAAGACTGCGCCAACAAGGTCAGACGGTGTTCCTACGCCCATAAGATAACGTGGTTTAGGTGCAGGGAGTAACGGTACCGTGAAATCAAGCACACGGAACATTTCTTCTTGTCCCTCACCAACGGCAAGGCCACCAATGCCAAAGCCTTCTGTATCAAGGGCGATCAGTTTTTCAACCGATTCAGCGCGTAAATCTTCGTAAGTGCTTCCTTGCACAATACCAAACAGACCATACCCTTCACGAGGAACAAACGCCTTTTTGCAGCGCTCTGCCCAGCGCATGGACATGCGCATAGAGTCTGCGGCAACCTCATGCGTTGCAGGGTGAGGTGTGCACTCATCAAGGCACATGGTGATGTTGCTATCCAAAAGATTTTGGATTTCCATAGACCTCTCAGGAGTTAGTTCGTGTTTGCTTCCATCGACATGAGATTGAAATGTGACTCCCTCTTCACTGAGCTTGCGTAAACCCGCCAGCGACATAACTTGAAAGCCGCCTGAATCCGTGACGATGGGGCCAGACCAGTTCATGAATTTATGGAGGCCGCCCAGTTTGGCCACACGTTCTGCTGTGGGCCGTAGCATCAGATGATAGGTGTTGCAGATGGCCAGCTCTGCGCCTGTTGCGCGTACCATGTCGGCGGTCATGGCTTTGACTGTCGCAGCCGTGGCTGTAGCCATAAAGGCAGGCGTTTCAAATGTACCATGTGCGGTCGTTACGCGGCCTCTGCGAGCAAAGCCGTCTTTATGGGATATTTCAAAATTGAACGGGGGCATTATGTCTCATCTCTCTCCAACAAATTAGCATCACCATAGGAATAAAAGCGATAGCCGCTGTCTATAGCATGTTTATAGGCATGATGCATATTATCCAATCCTGCCAGAGCGGATACGAGCATAAACAGCGTCGATTTAGGCAGGTGAAAGTTTGTTATCATGGCATCAATGGCCTTGAAGCGATAACCAGGTGTGATGAAGATGTCGGTTTCTCCAACAAAGGGGTGCATGATACCGGAATTGTCGCATGCGCTTTCTAAAAGCCGTAAAGATGTCGTTCCAACAGCAATCACGCGGCGGCCTTCTTGGTGAGCGCGATTGATAAGGGCGGCTGTGGTTTCGGTGATTTCTCCCCATTCGGCGTGCATTTTGTGGGCGGCTACGCGCTCTGTTTTAACGGGCAGGAATGTGCCAGTGCCGACATGAAGTGTGACCTCACAGGTGCTTATACCTTTTTCTTGAAGTTGTTTGAAAAGAGATTCTGTAAAATGCAACCCCGCCGTAGGTGCGGCAACAGCGCCCTCATGAGCGGCATAAACGGTCTGATAGTCGCTGCGGTCTTCTTTGGTATCGCCATGGGGCCTCTTGATATAGGGCGGCAGGGGAATATGGCCATGTTGTTTAAGGCGCTCAAAAAGGGCGCTATCTTGCACATCAAAACGGATCAGGATTTCACCGCTTTCGCATTTCTCAACAACGGCGGCTTCAAAATTATCTGCAAACTTGATCGTTTGCCCAACTTTTAATCTCTTGCCGGGACGCGCCAGAGCGGACCAGAGGGCATGGTTGTCCTCTTGCGGTTTATTGAGCATCACTTCGACTTTGATATCGCCGCGCAGTCCATACAGGCGGGCAGGGATGACCTTGGTGTTATTCAGAACGAGCAAGTCGCCCTCACGCAGCAGGTCAGGTAGATCATAAACATGTCTGTCAGCGAGGGTTTTTCCTTTGACATGCAAGAGGCGCGCATGGTCTCGAGGTTGAGCCGGATGCGCGGCGATCAAATCCTCGGGAAGCGCAAAGTCGAAATCGGCCAAGCGCCAGTCATGTTGTTGGTTGTGGGTCATGGGGGGATGATTAGTCTATTTTTACCCCAAATACAAAGAGTTGTTTTTTTTCTTTCTTGTGGGGCCTTTTTCCTCTCCTCTTATGAGGGGTGAACGCCGGAGTGGGGCGTTCAAGAATAGCTATTCTTGCTCATCCTTCTTTTTCCGGCACAATAAGCACACGGTTGATGCGGCGGCCCTTCATGCTGGCGACTTCAAAGCGTATATCTTGCCAGTCAAAACGATCGCCAGCTTTGGGGAGGCGGCCTAGTCTATCCATCACAAAACCGCCGAGCGTGTGGAACTCGCCGCCTTCGCGTAAATGGCGGACATGAAGCAAGGCCTCGATTTCGTCAATAGGGGTCATGCCGTCTAAAAGCCAGCTTCCATCAGGGCGCTGAATGGGATTGGGGTCTTCATCATCCTCTTCGTCATCGTCTGGAATATCGCCTATGATGGTTTCCAAAACATCCCGCAGGGTCACAAGTCCTTCGACGCTGCCATATTCATCAATCACAATCGCCATATGCTGGCCTGTCTCTTTGAACTGATCCAAAAGTCGCAATACGGGCGTTGTATCGGGGACAAGCATGGCTTCGCGGGAAAGTTTCTTGAGATCAAATACCTCGCCACGCAACAAAGCGTGCAGCACATCTTTGGTGTGGATGGCGCCTAAGACCTCTTCCATGTCGCCTCGGGCCAAAGGAATCATACTGCGCGGGCATTTCAAGATGGTCTTTTTATTTTCTTCATCGGAATTGTCTATGTTCAGCCAAACGATATCAATGCGCGGTGTCATTAAGGTTCGGACAGACCGGTCTCCAAGACGCATGACTCCTTCCAGCATGCTTTTCTCTGCGGGCATAAAGATGCCGTTTTGTGTGCCTTCCGCGATGAGGTACTTAACTTCCTCTTCCGTGATCCCATTTTCTTGCCTTTGACTGATGCCTAAAAGAGTCAAAACAAAATTCGTTGAGAGCGCTAAAAACCAAACAAAGGGGGCAGCGATAAAGGCCAGAAACTTCATAAACCACGCAACACGAACCGCAATGCTCTCGGCATAGGAAAGGCCGATGCGTTTAGGGACAAGTTCGCCGATGATAAGGCTTAGAAAACTCACGGCGGTGACAACGAGGGCAAAGGCAATCTCTTCGCCATAGGGGGCGAAGAGTTCAATCTTGTTGAGCCATATTCCTAGCGGTTCAGAAAAGCGACTTCCTGAGAAAGCTCCGGCTAGAATGCTGTTCAGCGTTACGCCGATTTGTACGATAGAGAGAAACGAAGAGGGATCATCCGCCAGTTCCAGAGCCAGTGCGGCCCCTTTCTTACGGTCTTCTTCAAGTATTTGCTGAAGGCGAGCTTTGCGGGCTGAGACAATCGCGAGCTCGGCCATGGCAAAGAAGCCGTTACAGAGGAGGAGGAGGAGAACGATCAGGAAGTCGATAATCATGCCGGATGCTTGGATAAATGTAATAGACTGTTGAACTTAGACACATACCTTCCAGAGCGCAAGGGTTTCAGAAAAGGGTGGTGGAGAGTTCCTGGCTTGGGTTAACAAAACATTCAGAGTACCCTCCCGCAGGGGCAGGGTGATTTTTATCTTTTTTGATGACACGCCCTAAGTTCGGAGCAATGGAGAGGAAAGAATGTTCAGCCTAAAGATGCTTCATAACGTAAGCTTTAATCTCTTCGGGAGAGTGTCCATTTTGGCGTAAATGCCGTAGAGTGACGGCTTTATCTCGTTTAGCAAAGCGGTTGCCATTTTTATCGCACAGCAATTTATGGTGGTGATAGTCCGGTTGAGGCAATGAGAGCAGTTTTTGCAGCAGGACATGGATATCCGTAAAGGGCATTAAATCTTGTCCGCGTGTGACAAGATTGACCTCCTGATACGCATCATCAAGCGTGACACATAAATGGTAACTTGCGGCGACATCTTTGCGTGCCAGCACGACATCGCCAAAGCGCGTGGGATTGGCCTTGATTTCGCCATGCTGATGATCGTACCAGCGTAAGGCTTCAACGTGTTCGCAGGCGCGGGCCATGTCCAAGCGCCAGACGGGATCTCGTGTTTCGGATAAGGCAGCACGTTGGGCTGCTGTCAGCGTGCGGCATGTTCCGGAATAAAGAGGCCCTTCTGTTTCATGATGTGGCGCGTGGCTCGCCTGATTGGCTTCGGATAGAACTTCTTTACGTGTGCAAAAACACGGATATAAAAGGCCTTCTTCACGCAAAAACTTAAGAGCACTGCCGTAACGTTCCATATGCATGGATTGCTGGAGGACGGGTTTACTCCAAGATAAGCCCAGCCAGTGCAGATCTTCATAGATGAGCTCTATAAATTCCGGTTTGCAGCGAAGAGGATCAATATCTTCGATTCGCAGAATAAAGCGTCCGCCTGCTTTTTGTGCGGCCTGATAGGCGAAAAGAGCCGAAGCAGCATGGCCAAGATGAAGCTCTCCTGTGGGGCTGGGTGCAAAACGTGTGATTAACATGGGTTATAACCATAACTATTTACTTTCAACATATATACGTCCGCTTTATTAGATGGTAAAGTTTCGCCGATTTTAACCTATCACAAAAGGGGATCAGACCATGGATGATATTACCATTGCGCGGCAAGCTAGCTTGCGTCCTATTGAAGAGATTGGCGAAAAAGCTGGAATTTCTGCGGATTCTTTGTTGCGCTATGGGCCCTATAAGGCGAAGCTTGATATGAGCAAGCTCGCGCTGAAAGGGGAGGCAAAGGGGAAATTGATCCTCGTGACGGCTATCAGCCCGACGGCGGCGGGAGAAGGTAAAACGACGACGACGATCGGCCTTGGCGATGCCTTGAGCGCCATTGGCAAGAACATCATGATTTGTTTGCGTGAACCTTCTTTGGGGCCTTGCTTTGGCATGAAGGGCGGCGCTACGGGTGGTGGTCAAGCGCAAGTGGCACCGATGGATGATATCAACCTTCATTTTACAGGCGATTTTCACGCAATTACGGCGGCGAATAATTTGCTCTCGGCTTTGATTGATAATCATATCTATTGGGGGAACGAACTTGGCATCGACCCCAGCAAAGTGACGTGGCGGCGCGTGATGGATATGAATGATCGTGCGTTACGGCAAATCGTCGTAGGTCTTGGGAATAATGGCCAAACGCGTGAGGATGGTTTTGATATTTCTGTGGCCTCGGAAGTGATGGCTATTTTCTGTCTAGCGCGCTCTTTGGATGACCTTGAAGAGCGTTTGGGGAACATCATCATTGGCCAACGTTTTGACAAAACTTTTGTGCGCGCGAAGGAGCTGAAGGCGGCTCCGGCGATGACGGCGCTTTTGCGCGATGCGTTTCAGCCTAATCTTGTGCAAACGCTCGAGCATACGCCCACACTGATCCATGGCGGGCCTTTTGCGAATATCGCACATGGGTGTAACTCGGTGGTGGCTACGGACACGGCACGCAAGCTGGCCGATTATGTCGTTACAGAAGCCGGATTTGGCGCTGATCTTGGGGCTGAAAAATTCTTTGATATCAAATGTCGTCAGGCCAAACTTAAACCAAAAGCTACAGTTGTCGTTGCAACGATCCGTGCGTTGAAGTTGCAAGGTGGTGTCGCTAAGGACAAGCTGAGCGAGGAAAATCCAGCGGCTGTAGAAGCAGGGCTGGGTAACCTGATCCGTCACGTTGAGAATGTCCAAAAATACGGCATTCCAGCAACTGTGGCGATCAATCATTTTGTGAATGACACTGAAGCGGAAACGGATGTCGTTCGCAAGGCTTGCGAGGCGATCGGTGTGAAAGCCTTTTTCTGTAGCCACTGGGCGAATGGCGGTAAGGGGGCGATAGAGCTTGCGCAGGAGGTCGTTCGTTTGGCTGATAGTGACGAGGGCGATTTCCATCCGCTGTATAGCGATGATTTGCCGTTGGCCGAGAAAATGCGCACCGTGGCAACCGAGATTTACCGCGCGGAAGATATCGAGCTTTCAGACATTGCGCGTCGTAAGCTTGAGACATACGAGGCCGAAGGCTATCGTAAACTGCCCGTTTGTATGGCCAAAACGCAGTATAGCTTTTCTTCGGATGCTAGCTTGTTGGGTGCTCCGACGGGATTTAAGTTGGCTATCCGTGATGTGCGTTTGTCGGCAGGGGCGGGGTTCATCGTCGCACTTTGCGGTGACATTATGACAATGCCCGGATTGTCTCGTACGCCAGCGGCGCATAAAATTCACGTCAATAAAGAAGGCCTGATCGACGGGCTTTTCTAGGTTCTGAACAGGCTCTTGGGGCGTGTCGTTAAAACAACAAACTATTGTTTTCGGCTTAGGCTGCCGGGGCGGCCAACGTTGCCCATGAGCTGTTCGATAAAGCTCGTTTGGCGGCCATAGGTCGGTGTACGGCGTGAAACGGGCGTTATTGTTTCTGCGTCTTTAGCGTCGAACTCATTCATCGCTTCAACGATTCCATTGTCGTCGAATTTGATCTCTATGCTCTTTTGCTCGATCGTTTGAGGGTCCAGAAATGAACGTTGTTCGGTCTTCCTTGTGATGTAGTACCAAATCGTCTCATCAAAGGTACTCACTTGTGTCGGGCTGCCAAGCGTATCCAAGACATTTTCTCGTGAGCTTGTTCCCACCTCTATTTTGGCGACCTCTTCAGGGTCAAGCACCGCACCACGTGTTGCCACTTTGGGCGCACATGCGCTCATCGACAGGCAAAAGAGAAGGGTCAAGAGGATAGACGAAAAACGTGAAAACATGGCTAGCCTTGGTGTTCGTTGTTCGATAAAAAGAAGGAGCTACTCATATATAGGGATACTTATAATGAAATACAATAAAAGCGAATTTGAGCTATCGCGACTTATTAAAATTGACAAAATCCCGCGTGGAGGGATTGAAGAGCGAATCAAGGCTCGTCCCAAAGAGAGGGAAGGCCTTCAGAAGCGGTTTCATTTAGAGGCCTTAACTCGCCTTGAGGCGCTTATTAATGTTGATCATACACGCAAGCATATGTTTGAGGTTAAGGGCCGTTTGTGGGCCGATGTCGTGATGCGCTGCGTGGTGACGCTGGAGCCTGTGCCTTTGACGATTGAGGATTCTATAGATGTTCTCTATGCACCTCCTGCTATGATTGCTTCGGCTGAGGATATGTCCGAGCTTGGGGATCTTGATCAGCCCGAGCCTATTGAGAATGGAGGTATTGATCTTGGAGAGCTGGTGGCTCAACATTTGGCGATGGCGCTGCCTTTATACCCCAGAAAGGAAGGGGTTTCTTTTGGTGAGGCTGAATATCATGGAGACTCAGATCAGGCTGAAAATCCCTTTGTCGTTCTGCGAGATTCCATAAAAGATAAAGAAAAAACAGAATAATAGCTATATTCTTACGTTTTTGCTCCTTTTTTCTTGCGCAAATGTTAGATTTTTCGTAAACCGTCCTCCTTCGGAGATTTCCGCCTTCCTGTTTGCCTTTTGTGAGCAAGGGTTGTGCGCTCGTTTTTTTTCGGTTTTTTACCCGTGGGTTAGAGTTATGGCAGTTCCAAAAAGTAAGACATCCAAATCTGCACGCGATATGCGCCGTTCGCATCATGCGTTGAAACCAGTTTCTGTGGCTGAGTGCCCTAATTGTGGTGAGCCCAAGCGCCAACATCAAGTTTGCGCCGCTTGTGGTCACTATGATGGTCGTGCTGTTGTGAAAACGACGACGGCTTAATCACTTCGCTTCTTTTATCATCTCGTTGCCGAAAGGCTCTGGTGTCAGTTTGAGTATTTGTGAAAATCATACCGTCATTGCGATCGACGCAATGGGGGGCGATGATGGCGCGGCTATGACCATGGCGGGAGCCGCGATGGCACTCGAGCGATATCCTAAGCTTTCCTTTATCATTTATGGCGATGAGGCCGTTGTTGCTCCTGAGCTCAAGCGCTATCCAGCGCTTCAGGCGGCTAGCGAGCTGCGCCATACGCCTGATTTTGTATCTCCCGAACAGAAACCTTCTCAAGCGCTGCGGCAGGGCCGTACATCAAGCATGCGCCTTGCGATTAATGCCGTCTCTAAGGGAGAGGCCGTGAGCGTCGTTTCTGCGGGCAATACGGGCGCGTTGATGGCAATGGCCAAATTCGTGCTTCGTACTATGCCGGGGATAGACAGACCCGCAATTGCAACTGTGTTTCCTACGAAAGTGGGCGAGTCGGTTGTGTTGGATTTGGGCGCTAATCTTGAGTGCGATGCTGAGAATCTCGTCCAATTCGCGCTGATGGGGGCGATTTTCTGTAATGCTGTTTTGGGAATCGAAAAACCTTCTATTGGGCTTCTCAATATAGGGACTGAGGAAATGAAAGGCCATGACGAGATTCGTCTTGCGGCCTCGATTTTGCGTGAGCGTCCTTTACCTGGCACGTTCGAAGGTTTTGTCGAAGGCGATGGCATTATGGGCGGTGCGGTAGATGTGATCGTCACGGACGGTTTCAGCGGCAACATTGCGCTGAAAACGGCGGAAGGTACCGCTAAGCTTATGGGACACTTTTTAAAGGAGAGCTATAAGAGCTCTCTTATGGCAAAAATCGGTTTCTTATTTGCTCATGGGGCGTTGCGTAAAATGCAGTTGCGGGCGGACCCTCGGCGCTATAACGGGGCGATGTTCCTTGGCCTGAAAGGGATTTGTGTCAAAAGCCATGGGGGGACGGACCCCGAAGGCTTTGCTAATGCGATTGGCGTCGCTTTTGATTTAGCGGATCGTCAGTTTAATCAACGCATTGGCCGAGAGCTTGCCGCACATTATGGTCAGTTTGATGTGGATGGGGATGCTGCGTGACTCTTCGTTCAGTGATCAAAGCCGTTGGGAGCTATCTACCTGAGCAGGTTGTGACAAACCATGATCTTGTGGCTCGCGGTGTTGATACGAGCCACGAATGGATTTTTCAGCGCACAGGTATTGAGCAGCGCCACGTTGCGGGTGAGGGCGAGTTTACCTCTGATCTAGCCGTGAAAGCGGCGAAGATAGCGCTGGAGCGTGCTGCCTTGTCAGTTGATGATATTGATATGATTGTTGTGGGAACGACGACGCCTGATAATGTTTTTCCCTCGACGGCGGCGCGTGTGCAGGCCAAGCTTGGAATGAAGGCTGGGGCGTGTGCGTTTGACGTACAGGCTGTGTGCTCTGGCTTTGTTTATGCGCTGACGATGGCGGATAATGCCTTGCGGCTTGGGCAGGCTAAGCGTGCGCTCGTGATTGGCGCTGAAACATTATCTCGTCTCATTGACTGGCAGGATCGTTCGACATGCTTTTTGTTCGGTGATGGGGCGGGCGCGGTTGTTTTGGAATCGCAGGAAAGTGCGGGAGATTTAACCGATCAAGGGATCCTCTCAACGCATTTGCATACGGATGGCTATGGATACGATCATCTCTATGTTGATGGTGGCCCCGGTTCGACGGGTACAGCCGGTAAAATGCGTATGGATGGGCCAGAGGTTTTCCGTCACGCCGTGACGCGCCTGTCACAGGTGGTTGATGAGGCTCTTGCTGCCAATGGCATTACGGGAACTGATATTGACTGGCTTGTGCCGCATCAGGCTAACCTTCGCATTATTCAGGGGCTTGCGAAGAAGCTGAAGCTCTCCCCTGAGCGTGTGGTGATGACGATTTCTAAACACGCGAATACGTCGGCGGCTTCAATTCCTCTGGCATTGGATAGTGCGACCTCAAAAGGCTCTATAGAGCGTGGGCAATTATTATTGCTCGACGCCATGGGCGGCGGTTTTACGTGGGGCGCGGTGTTGGTGCGGTATTAGAGCCTGTTCATAATCTAGATTCTGAACAGGTTCTTAGAGGAAAAATCCAACATCCAACCAATCCCCCATTCCCAATTCTCTGAATCTTTTTCCTAGCCATAGGCTTCATCTTCCTATAGGGTTTAGTTCCAGCCAATAAATTGATATACCTTGATGTCCGATTCTGGTCGGACACGCTCGTGTATGTCGTTTCGTTTTGTATTTTGAGTTTTTTCTGAGGGAGACCCCTATGGATAGCGTTCTTATCGTCATTCACCTGATTATCGCAGTGGCCCTTGTGGTTTGTATTCTGTTGCAGCGTACGGCTCAAGATGGCGGCGGCCTGATGGGCGGGGGCGGTTCTGGGACTATGGGGGGGCTTTTTACGGCGCGTGGGTCGGCGAACCTCTTGACGCGCATGACGGCTGTTCTGGCAACTCTGTTCGTGGTTATGAGCTTGCTGCTTGGGTTTGTCGCGAGCCGATCTCACAGCACGCAAAGCGCGATTGATACTATTGCTCCTCTTACGAAAACGGAAACTGTTCCTGCGGCTGATGCTCCTGCTGCGGTGCCAGAGGCAGATGCCGTACCAGCGGTGCCGTTGCCAAAGAAATAAAATAAAACTTCATTTTTAGAACAAACCAAAAGAAAGGGAGAGATTATGACCACACGATTTATTTTTGTAACAGGTGGGGTTGTCTCTTCCTTAGGAAAGGGTTTGGCTTCGGCGGCATTGGCTTCCTTGTTGCAAAAGCATGGCTATAAGGTGCGGATCAGAAAGTTGGACCCGTATTTGAATGTTGATCCTGGGACCATGAGTCCTACGCAACATGGCGAAGTTTTTGTGACGGATGATGGGGCTGAGACTGATCTTGATCTTGGGCACTATGAGCGTTTCACAGGCGTGCATGCGCGGCAAAGCGATAATGTGACAACGGGTAGGATTTATTCGAACGTTATTGCTAAAGAACGCCACGGCGATTATCTCGGCGCGACGGTGCAGGTTATTCCTCATATCACGGATGCGATTAAAGAGTTTGTTCAGGCTGATTTAACGGATGAAGATTTTTGTATTTGTGAAATTGGCGGTACAGTTGGTGATATCGAAGGATTGCCGTTTCTTGAGGCCATTCGTCAGCTTGGAAATGAATTGGGGACAGAGCGCTCAATGTTCATTCACTTGACGTTGCTGCCTTATATTCCAACAGCAGGAGAGCTAAAAACAAAGCCAACGCAACACTCCGTAAAAGAGCTGCTGAGTGTTGGAATCCAACCTGATGTTTTGCTGTGCCGGACGGATCGGCCTATCCCGGATAATGAGCGCCGCAAGATCGGGCTCTTCTGTAACGTGCCTCAAGAGCGAGTCATTTCTGCGCTTGATGTCGATACGATTTATCTAGTGCCCAAAAATTATCATGAGCAAGGCTTTGACCGCGAGGTATTGCGTTACTTTGGACTCGATAAGGGAACAGAGCCAGACCTTTCCGTATGGGATGATATCGTGCAGCGCGTACGTAATCCGCAAGGCGAGGTGACGATTGCGGTTGTCGGCAAATATACGAGTTTGCTAGACAGCTATAAATCTCTAGGCGAGGCGCTGATGCATGGCGGTATTGCCAATAACGTGAAGGTCAATCTGAAATGGGTTGATTCAGAAGTATTTGAGCGTGAAAACGTCATGCAACATCTTGAGGGTATTAACGGCATTTTGGTACCCGGAGGCTTTGGCGAGCGCGGTACGGAAGGCAAAATTAAGGCCGCGCAATTTGCACGTGAAAACAAGATTCCTTATTTTGGAATTTGTTTTGGCATGCAACTGGCGGTCATTGAAGCGGTGCGGCATGTTGGAGGCATGATTGAGGCGACATCAAGTGAGTTTGGTTCTAAGAAGAATGCCGTCATCGGTCTGATGACCGAGTGGCTGAAAGGTGAGCAACTTGAAAAGCGCTCCCAAAACGGCGATCTTGGCGGCACGATGCGCCTTGGGGCTTATACGGCATGCCTAAAAGAGGGCACAAAGGTTCGTGAGATTTACGGTGATAAGGCAGAAATTCAAGAGCGTCACCGCCACCGCTATGAAGTCAACATGACCTATAAGGATTTATTTGATAAGTCGGGACTTGTGTTCGCGGCTATGTCTCCGGATGGTGAGCTGCCGGAGATTGTTGAGCGTAAAGATCATCCATGGTTTATTGGCGTTCAGTTCCATCCCGAGTTGAAGTCAAAACCATTTGATCCGCATCCGCTTTTCCGCTCTTTCATTGAAGCGGCTAAGAAGCAGGCGCTGTTGGTTTGAATTTAGGATTCAGGGAATCTTCTTGTTTCTTTCTCTTTCACTTCTCAACACATATCCGTTTGCGATTGACGGAAAGAGTGTGAAGGATGGGGAGAGAAAGAAACAATGAAGCCCCCCCTGAATCCTGAATGCTGAATCCTGAATTCTCACTAATTTCTGCCTACTTCATCAACCTGTCCACATAATAGCCTTGGAACATGACGATGCCTAGTTCTTGGCCGATCTCAACAGCGCGTTTATCCTCACAACGACAAAGAATCGTATGAGCTTGGCCTGTGTTCATAACCAAGCTGCGGATATGCCGGATTTGGTTGAGAGGCATTGTATCAACCGCATTGGGAGACCAGAATAATTTGATGAGGTCAAACCCTAGTTTTTCTCTATCGTAGTAAGGCAGCGTGTGGTGGGTGAGCCCATCAAGGCAGATACGAAAGCCGTGATCGTGTAGAAAATCACGGGCGAATAAAAAAGAATTCATATCAGCAAAGACATCAAGTGTGTTGAATTCCACAACTATATGGCCTTTTAAATCTGAAGGGATTTTGTTCTGAAATTTTGTAAATTCAGGTAACAAAATTGATTCAATGTTTAAATTAATGCTGAAGGGGCGTGATATTGCTTTGCCATCTCGTATCAGCATGCGTATTAAGCGAGCGTCCAGTATGCGAGTGAGATACCGAAAAAGCCACAGATTAGAATCAATATCTATATCAGGTGTAAGGACGGATTCTAGATCCTGAAGAGAGATAAAAACTTCCTCAAACAGAAATTGTGGCGCATTGTCATCAATTAGGGTGCAGATCGACTGACGGCGCGCAATATTGCTGACATCGACTGTTTCAAGGGCCGTTTCAAGTTTTGTGAGTCCTGATGGGGTAAGGTCTTTGCTCTTAGGTTTATAGACAATAGCTATAGATTCTTTTTCTTCACGGCGTTGTTTGGCCTTTTGGCACTTGTCTTCGGCTAGAAAAAGGAAATCATTATAATCTTTTTCTAAATCATAGAATGTGGCAAACGCCGTTTGTCCTTCGGGGGAGGTTTGTTCTACTAGAGGGTCGTGCAGGAAAAGAGCTTCAAGCCGCTCAACCCCTTGTTTAAGGAGGGTTAGGGTGACATCTTTAGAGACGAAAACAAGGTCCTGATCTTCAAGGATAAAAAGATGCCCCTCAAAACCACTGACAGACTCAGCGAATGATTTGGTGGCAATACGGATGTAATTTTCGTTGTTATAAGCAGGGGATAACTCGGACAGATGGATGTGAATCGCACGGCGACCAATACACATATTTTGCAGTCTGTGGGCTAAGTCCTGAAGCATCAGTTCTTCTGTTGGCAGGCGCGATCGTGACAGTTGTTCAACAAACATAGGCGTAAGTTCAGTGTGAGGTGGCTATAGTCATTCATCTGCATTGATCCTAGGGATTCTTTCTTAACTTATGGTTGACTCTTTCTTGTCTATCATAGCCCCGTGGTGTTTCCTCTTTTTTTATGAGTTGACTATGGATTCCCTTCCTCTACACGAGTATCCCGCTACTTCTGATTCTGGGGTGAAGTCGCCTTCTTCTGCGCTCTGTCGCTGGATTGAAGGGATTGTTGTTATTCTATTCGTTGCTTCTATTGTAGGGACAGGCCACCTTGTTTTTTCTTTTTATGAAATCCATTCTCAGGCGTATGTAGTAGAGCGTTTTTACATTGATGTGGCTTTGGCGGTTGTGCCGTTGTTGTTTTTGGCGTTTGCCATGGCATATGAGGCTAAGCTGTCTGAGGGCATACGCCTTGCGGGTATTTACAAGCCTCGGTTCAGCTCTATGGAGCAAGCTCTGTCTGCGCGCGAGAATCTGTTGCAAATCGTTTCCGACCAACAGCAGGCAGCAATTAGTATTTTTGATCGTCATAACCGCTATTGGTTTGTGAATGAGAGAGCTGTTGCGGCTATAGGAAAACCTTCCTCTGACATTATTGGCAGTCCGCCGGTTCGTGTGCTTGATAATGAGCATGCGAAGAAGCTTGAGATTCGTTTGGCACAGACCCGTACTCTTGATGGGCCTTTGGAGTGTGTGGAGCGTCTTAATAATCACGGTGAAGCTCAATTTATTCAGTACCATCTTGAGCATATTGAAGATACGCCTGATTTGCGGGGGGGAGTCGTTGTGCGCGAAGAGGATTTGACAACCCTTTTTGTTGAGCGTGAGCGGCGTGAGCGTATGTTAAAGCAGGTGATTGATACGCTTGTTGCTGTTGTTGATCGGCGCGACCCTTATGCGGCAGGACACTCGCTGCGGGTAGGGCAGTTGTCCCGCGTGATTGCGCTTGAGATGGAGCTTGAGGAAAAGCTTGTAGAGGCGGCTGAGATTGCTGGCTCTTTGATGAATTTTGGGAAAGTGCTGGTGCCGCGTCATATCTTGACCAAGACCTCTGCTTTGTCTTCTGGAGAGTTGCAGCGTGTGCGTGACAGCATCCTGACATCTGCGGATATTCTTTCCATTATTGGATTTGAGGGGCCTGTTGTGCCGACCTTGCGTCAAGTTCTGGAGCGCGTTGATGGGACGGGGGAACCAGACCATTTAAAAGGTGAAGACATTATGATATCTGCGCGTATTGTGGCTGTGGCTAATGCGTTTGTTGCCTTTGTGTCACCGCGGGCCCATCGGGGCGGGTTGCCATTTGAGGAGGCCTTGGCGGTGATGGCTCATGATGCTGGGAAGGGCTTTGATGAGCGTGTTTTGTTGGCTTTGCGGAATTATATTGAAAACCGTCCCAATAAGCTCGACTGGTTGAAGGCAGGGAAGAAGGCTGCACCAGAGGTTGATCCGCGCTAGCTTTTCTTCCTATCCCCGCTATACTGGGCTCTATGATTCATAAAAAAGAAGACGAATCTGAGGTTCAAGACGAGGCTATCCTTCTTACGGAAAGCGCGGTTTCGGACGTGCGCGTGATCGGCATGGTCAATGGCCGAGGCTTATGGACTTTGATTCTCAAGGAAATAGAGCGCTTTCTTAAGATTCCTTTTCAGACTCTTGTGGCTCCACTCGTTATGATTCTGCTCTTCTATGCGGTGTTTGCGGTTACGGGTGGGAGTGGTGCTTCTCTTTCTGAAAATGGCGTTGATTACTTAAGTTTCTTAATGCCGGGTCTTGTGATTATGTCAATGGTTCAAAGCAGCTATGTGAACACGTCAAGCTCGATGATTATTTCAAAGATACAGGGCTGTATCGTGGATGTGTTAATGCCGCCGTTAAGCTCTTTTGAGTTGACGATGGGGTACATGGTCGGTGGTGTTATGCGGGGGCTTTTAGTTGGGGTGTTGGGGCTTACGGTGATGTATGCGATTCATCCGTTTACCCCTTTTCAGCCTCTCATAGCGATTTATTTTGCATTTATGGGAACATTGATGCTCAGTCTTTTGGGGCTGATCGCAGGAATTTGGGGGGATAAACCAGATCATGTGATGGCTGTTCAGCATTTTATTGTTATGCCTGCGACATTTCTTTCTGGGTCCTTCTTTTCGATTTCTTCGTTGCCTGAACAGTGGCGTTTGGTCTGTACGCTTAATCCCTTTTTCTATATGATTGATGGGTTCCGTTTTGGTCTAACGGGCCATGCGGATGCATCTATCTATACAGGGGTAGCTTTTCTTTTGATTGTTGATATGCTTCTGTTTAATCTAGTGTACTGGATGTTTGGAAATAGCCGGAAATTGAGGTCCTGATATGTCGAATATGTACCGTGTTTTTTGCTGCCTTATGGTTGCTTTGTCGCTGACTGCTTGTGCGGGTGGGAAAGAAAGTCGTTTGTGTCCGCAAGTCGCCAGCGTGCGTGAGTTAGATCGCATGACAGATTATGGTCGTGACAAAGTGATGCCAGAGAATCTTGTTGCTGTAGCCTCTATGGCGCGTATAGAAGGCTCTTGCGAATATAGTGATGATGGTGTCGATGTGTTGTTCGATATCCATATGGCGGCGAAGAAGGGGCCTCGATTGGGCGGTAATGAGGCGAGCTTCCCTTATTTTATTTCCCTCGTATCGCCGCAGGATAAGGTGGTAGGCAAGGAGACTATGACAGAGCGCTTTTCTTTTGAGGGTGATCGCCTGGAAGATACAAAGACAGAATCTTTGCGAGTCTATATTCCTTTGGAGAAAGGTGAAGATGCTAGCTTATACCGCGTTTTGTCGGGCTTCCAGTTGACTCCTGAACAGCTTCAAGAAGTCAGAGAGTTAGACGTGCAGGAAGCGAGAGCAAAAGAGTTAGCCAAACAAGAAGCTGAGGCAAAGGCAAAAGAGTTAGCCAAACAAGAGGCTGAGGCAAAAGCAAAAGAGCTGGCAAAGCAAGAAGCTGGAGCAAAAGCAAAAGAGCTGGAGAAACAAGGGGCAGAGGAAAAAGCAAAAGAGCCGATGGCAGAAGGCGGAAAGGCATCTGAATAGGTTCTTTTAAGAAGCTTATTCTACTATAGCGGTGGTGTCGGCGAACCTAACGGCGTCGGACCAGCAGCGCTCTAGCCTGCGTAGCGTGTTCTGTGTGGTTTCGAGTGCTGGGGTGTGTTCTTCATCCAAAAGGGGGGATGCCCACTTCATCTGAAGGTTCACGAGTTTTTCCAAGACATCATGCCCCTTTTTCGTGGCTGTCAGGTGTGCCGAGCGGCGGTCTCGTTTTGAGATGCGCCGTTCTACGTAACCTGCCTCAACAAGTTGCTTGAGGTTATAGGATGCGTTTGACCCTAAATAATAGCCTCGTTCAATTAAATCTCGGACAGAGATATCTTCATGGCCGATGTTGCTGAGCATCATAATTTGGACAGGGCTTATGTCGCGAATGCCTTCCCGCCACATCTCAAGGCGTACCACGTCCAGAAAGCGACGATGCATGCGCTCTATCTGGCGGGGCAGGTCTTGCATGATATGCAAGATTTCGGGTGAGGGATCAGTGTCAGGCATAATATCTTACAGGATAAACAACACACAATAACAATTGGTTAAGTCCTTATGGAGAAGAGAAAAGGTAAAAAATACGTTGATTTAAGAGGTTATCTTTGGCTCTTTGCTTATTAGTTTCATAGAAATTATGTTACAATCAGCCATATTTTAAGATTTTTGTGTTTTAATTCCTTATGATTTTTAAGACAGATAATTTCTCATGAGCCAAGATTACTACAAAACGCTAGGCGTTGATAAAGACGCAACTCCAGCCGATCTTAAGAAGGCCTATCGGGAGGCTGCAAAATTGTGTCATCCAGATAAACATCCGGACGATCCAAAAGCAGAAGCGAAATTTAAAGTTATATCTGAAGCTTATGCTACGCTAAGCGATCCGGATAAACGTTGGGCGTATGATAACAATGTAGGGACTTCTCACGCCCAAGGCGCGGCTGCGTCAGAATTTTAGGATGATTTATTCAACAAGGCCTTCTGAAAGTAATAAAAATATATTCTCGTTTTTTCGAGCAATATGTTATCTCGCTCTCCCAACCGTGATTTTTACCTAACTTATATTGGGAATGGGAATACTGAGATGATGAATCTAATTGAAGAACATGCGCCTTTTCTTGATGAGACGGAAGTAACTCCATCCGGCGACCTGCGCAGCACACAACGTGCTAACACGGCAGATCGAGCTCTATATTGTGCATCTACAGTTAGTGACGCTTGTGTGCGCGCTTGTTTAGAATATATTCCTTCTGAGAAGTTGTTTGGAACGCTGGTTGAGAAAACTTTGTTTAGGGTTGCTTCACAGCGTCTTTG
>JBFXDW010000020.1:0-23083 GCA_050180745.1 Bdellovibrionales bacterium
CTCTTACAAAAGATCAGACAAAGATGAAGATCAAGGACGAACACAAAAATCGCTTTATGAATCTGAGCCTGCGCATGGTCTCATTAGCCTCCAAACTCATCCTAACCCTTTACATGGGGCGCTATTTTGAGCTTTCGGCTCTGGGCGCTTACGGCCTCGTCTTCAGTGCCGTTGTCGTCGTCAACACACTTCTCGGGCAAGAGTTAGGTTATATTGTTAAACGAGAAATCGTTGGCAGCTCTCCCCAAGCCGCCCTCATCAAAATGAGAGATCAGTTCATATGGCATAGTGGTAATTATCTTATTTTCACTCTTGTTACGACAGTTCTGCTTCTAAGCGGTTTTGATTATGTATCCCCTAAATATATAATCTACATCTTGGCCATCGGTATTGCAGAAAGCCTTGGGTCTATGGCTTATAACAACATGAATCTCCTGGGACAGCAGGTTATGGCCAATGGAGCTCTTTTCATACGCGCCGCAGCATGGGTTCCTTTTGTCATAGCTTTAGGTTTTTGGGATAAAAGCTTCCGCACAGAAGACACAGTGTTAACCGCATGGGCAATCAGTTCCACCTTGTCGCTCAGCGTTCCTCTATGGACATGGCGCAACTGGGGCTGGAAAAATATGATTCAAGCTAAAATAGACTATAAATGGATGAAACAATCGGTCAAAAAAAGCGCCCCCATTTGGCTGGGCTCGTTAGGCCTCATGGTAGGCGGCTATATAGACCGCTTTTTTATCAATCATTTTATAAACATAGAACTCGTTGGCGTGATGACCTTCTATTATTCCTTCATCAACGCCATGCCTCCTTTAATCGAAAGCGGTGCGCTTATTTTCTCGGCCCCCAAAATGGTTGAATTCTATAAAAACAAAAAGACAGAAAACTTTTGGAAAGAAGCCAAAAACGCTCTAATCCAAATAGGTATAGGCGTAGCTCTTCTATCCCTTGCGTTAAGCATCTTTGTCCCCGTCTTGGGCTATTTTATGGGAAAGCCCGCTTTTCTAGAAAATATTCACACCTTCTGGCTTCTCCTTGGCGCAACATGGATCAATTCTATCTCGCTTGTCTTACATTATGTCCTCTTTGCCCAACATCGCGATAAACCGATCTGGACAGGCAACATCTTGTTTGTCATTCCCGTTATTACAGGGAACATGTTCTTTGTACCACACTTTGGTTTTATTGGGATTGGATACAGCGCTATCATATCTGCATTACTGTTGATCCTGTGGCGTGGATGGTTTATCAGAAGTCATAAGGGATTTTAGGACAATGCGCGCTGTTTCACGAAACGATCAAACTATCATAGGCCACTGGTGGTGGACCGTCGATCACTGGACGCTGCTAGCACTGGTCGCCTTGATAGGCTTTGGCGTTTTGCTCATTCAAGCTGCAACTCCCGCCATTGCCGTCAAGCATGGGCTGAGCACTTTTTATTTCGTAAAACGCCATCTTTTCATGCTGCTGCCCTCGCTAATCATCATCTTTGGCACCTCACTTCTTTCACCGCGGCAGGTCAGACTCTTAACGTTAGGGCTTTTATTTCTATTTCTACCTCTCTTAGGCGCGACCCTCTTTTTTGGTGAAGAAATCAAAGGTGCTACACGCTGGATTCAATTTGCCGGTCTTTCCATGCAGCCCTCTGAATTCATCAAACCTGTCTTTGCTGTCGTCGCCGCATGGCTCTTCTCACGACACTGCGAACACCGCAGCACACCCGGAATGGGAACAAACATCTGCTTATTTATGTTGATTGTCTTTCTTCTTTTAAAACAACCTGACATCGGCATGACGGTTTTGTTTGCCACGATATGGCTTACACAATTTTTTCTGGCTGGCATGCCTTTGGCTTTGGCATGGAGTCTTCCTCTCTTAGGCACTATAAGCTTATGCGGTGCCTATTACGCCTTTCCTCACTTTGCCTCGCGGTTCGACCGTTTTTTAACCACCGATGGAGACAATTATCAAATAGATAAAGCGCTTGAGGCCTTTACCCATGGCGGTCTCTTTGGCACAGGGCCAGGAGCCGGTACAGTCAAAATGAAAATCCCAGACGTTCACGCCGACTTCATCTTTGCCGTTGCTGGCGAAGAGCTGGGCTTAGTTGGCGCAGGCATCATCATCGCTCTTTTTGCCTTTATCGTTTTACGAGGCATTTGGCTGATGCGCAAAGAGAAGAATCTTTTTGTGTTACTCGCCGTCAGCGGCCTTTTGATTGAGTTTGGAATTCAAACAATCATCAATCTAGGTTCCACCTTGCACCTTTTGCCCGCCAAAGGAATGACCTTGCCTTTCATCTCGTATGGAGGATCATCACTCCTCGCCCTATCCCTACAAATGGGCATGCTGTTATCGCTGACACGAAAGCGCTATGGCAGCGCAGAGGTTTAGAGCCTGTTCAGAATCTTGTTCCGGCTAAGGATTTTTGTTCGTTTTCGAGGATCACAGCGTAAGCGTACATAGGCTATGCGTGCGCAGCGAACCGCAGAAAACGGGCAAAAAGCCAACGCCGGAATCTAGATTATGAACGAGCTCTTAGGGAGCAGGTGCAGCAAAAGCTTTTACAAAAGCTTGGTGAACCTTCCCTGCAAAATCCTGCGCCTCTCCGACTGTCATGGTATCGGCTTGGGCTTTTACAAAAGGCGCATTTTTTAGAATCCCCATCGTTCCCTCCAGAAAAGAACCATAATTAGATCCTGCGTCCAAAACGGGACCATATAATCTACTCAAAACGCCTCCAACTTGAAGCTCAAAAGTACGATATCGTCCCGTTCCTTCATATCTGCCTTGATACAACAGTTCAGCTAAACAAGGAACAAAGTCAGACACCTCAAAACACTCATCTATACGCTTGTTTCCTGTTTCAGTAATAACGGCCCTAATTCTGTCCTCAATAACCTCTCTGCTCTTCGTCAGCTTGTATTCCTTCACACACGCCGTATGCACTTGATGCGCAAAGTCATGCGCAGCCTTCATGGGAATTGGCCTCCAGCCTTCTATTTTTGACTCATGGAAACAAGCGAGCGCATGTTTCCATATCTTAGAGGTCCATCCACTATGCGGGAATGACGACAGAGCCTTAGAACATGTTGTTCCAACAGCATAACTTATTGCCGGAGCAAGTCCTTCCTTCCGTCCGCATGTTTCCTGCAAAGCTCCTGCCCATGTTTTAAAAACATCATCAAAAGCATGATGGAGGGTCATTGGAAACAGCCATTTTGTCCCATCCTCTTTATTTTGTGTCGTATTCATATCCTAATCTCTCCTTTCAAAATCATTTGTAATTTATGAAGCATCTTAAGCTGGTGTCAGAGCCAAAACAAAAGCTTGATGGACTTTTCCTGCAAAATCCTGCGCCTCCTCAACCGTTATGGTATCAGCCTCTTTGGTGACGAAGGGAGCCTGCGCAAGAATTTGGCCTGTCTTCCATTGAAACGAACGAACATCAAACCCTGATCTAAGAATAGGAACATCCATTTTTCTTACAACATCTTCCACTCTAAATCTAAGGTAATTAGGGCCTCCCTCTATATGATCAACATTCTGATAAATCAGTTCCGCTAAGGAAGAAACAAAACCAGACTCTTTAAAACGATCCTCTATATCGCTGTTACCTGTCCCCGTAATAGCTTGCTGAATTCTCTTTTCAATGACTTTCTTTTTTCTTGTTAGCCGATGTTTCTCTACGCATGCCGCATGAACTTGATGTGCAAAATCGTGAGCACGTTTCTCATCAAAGTAATGATATTCTAATAATACTGGTTCACGAAAACTATATTCAGCTTGCCCGCGCACATTAGTGGCACAATCACAATGAGCTAAGGAAAAAGATGGCACACAAATCCCCTGTACAGCATGTCTCATGATGTTACGATGCATCCACCCATTTTCTTGACGCACACCTTCTTGTAACGCTTTTGCCCATCTATTGAACACCTCATCAAAAACAGGATCCAACGTCATCGGAAACAGCCATTTTTTTGCCGCTGATGTTTCTCGCAGATTATCCCTTGAGGTCATATTTAAAACTCTTCCTCTTTTAAAATTTGTGCCATTAAAGCAGCCCCTTTACTTTCATACAACAGCTAAAAGATTCTCTCTCCCCCTCCCCTAAATGCTTTTTCCTTCCCCAATCCCTAATCCCTGATTCTGCTTGCCTTCCTCTAAATAACTGATAAAGATGAAGGTATGAGCAACGCACAGAAAATGGCTGATATGCCAATTTCCTTTACTCTGCCCGATGGTAGCGTCAAGGAATTCTCCTCTCCTGTAACAGGGCTGGCGTTGGCAACCTCTATAGGTGCCGGCCTGGCTAAAGCTGCGCTCGCCGTTAAAGTTAACGGTGAGCTGATGGATCTGACGCGAACGCTCACGACCAGCGGTGATGTGGAAATCATCACCCGCAAATCGAACGAGGCATTGGACCTCATCCGTCACGACGCCGCCCATGTGATGGCTGAGGCTGTGCAGGAGCTCTTTCCTGGCGCGCAAGTCACCATCGGCCCGTCCATAGAAAACGGCTTTTATTACGATTTTGCGCGTAATGAGCCTTTCTCTAGCGATGATCTTCCTAAGATAGAGGCCAAAATGCGCGAGATTATCGCGCGTAATAAGCCTTTTACTCGCGAAGTTATGTCAAAGGATCAAGCCATCGACTTTTTTAAAAAGAAAGGAGAAGCCTATAAAGTCGAGTTGATCCAAGATTTACCTGCGGATCAAACAATCACAATCTATCGCCAAGGCGAATGGTGCGACCTTTGCCGTGGCCCTCACCTCCCCTCAACCAAACATGTTGGCACGGCCTTTAAACTGATGAAATTGGCCGGAGCCTACTGGCGCGGGGACAGCAACAACGCCATGCTTCAGCGGATTTACGGCACGGCGTGGCGCGATGACAAAGAGCTTCAGACACATCTGTCTATGTTAGAAGAGGCTGAAAAACGCGATCACCGCCGCCTCGGCACGGAAATGAATCTCTTTCATTTCCAAGACGAAGCACCGGGACAAGTTTTTTGGCACCCTAAAGGCTGGACGATTTATCTCAAGCTTATGGAGTATATGCGCAGGCGTATTGCCGCTCATGGCTATGTGGAGATCAACACGCCACAAATGCTGGAGGCGGGATTCTGGATGGCCTCTGGCCACTGGGATAAATACCGCCCCAACATGTTCGTCATTCAAGAAGAAGGCCACGACATGCCCTATGCCATCAAGCCTATGAGCTGCCCTGGTGGCGCACAGGTTTATAAGCAAGCAGGCGCGCGAAGCTATCGGGAGCTACCTTTACGGGCTGCTGAGTTCGGCCACGTCTTCCGCCGCGAGGCCTCAGGCGCACGTCACGGACTGATGCGCGTCCAAGCCTTTACGCAAGATGACGCACATATTTACTGCACACCAGAACAGCTTGAGGACGAAGTCATCAAGATGTGCGACTTGATTAAGGAGGTTTATACCGACCTTGGTGTAGCCGACAACATTACGGTCATGTTTTCGACACGGCCTGACCAGTATATTGGCACGGAAGAGGACTGGAATCTTGCTGAAGCGGCTCTACGACGGGTTTGTGACCGCATCAACATGAAATGGGTCCTTAATGCCGGAGATGGCGCGTTCTATGCACCAAAACTTGATTTTGTCATTAAAGACGCGATTGGCCGTGAATGGCAATGCGGCACGATTCAGGTTGATATGAACATGCCTCGACGATTGAAGCTGAGCTATATCGGCGAGGATGGGGAAAGACATGCCCCCAACATGGTTCACCGTGCGATTATGGGGTCAATTGAGCGCTTTATCGGCGTGTTGATAGAGCATTATGCGGGCAAACTGCCTACATGGCTCACACCAACTCAAGCCGTAGTCTGTACAATCACGAACGATGCAGATGATTATGCCAAGAAGGTTTATGATAAACTTCTGGCCGCAGGCATCCGCGTTGAGCTTGATGTTCGCAGCGAAAAAATTAACGCCAAAGTACGGGATCATTCCCTACAAAAGATACCGGCTTTGTTTGTAGTTGGCAAAAAAGAGCAAGAAGACGGCACTGTTGCTATCCGCCGCTTGGACGGAAAAGCACAGGAAATCATGCCGTTAGATGAAGCTGTTCGAGCTTTAGTGAAAGAGACTACACCGCCCGATCTGTTGCGGTAATCGTCATAAAAACGGCTCCTTAAGGAGCCGTTTTTTTTAGAGCCTGCTCAGAATCTTAGAGATGAAACTAAAAAAAACAACCCCGTTAACTCTATTGATATGATACGAGGAAATACGTTTTTAACATTTTCTTAAAGAGTTATCATGCTTGACCGAAATACTGCGTTACCTCTATCAGAGGCCCAAGATCAATCACTCGTATCATTCGAAATAGAAGAAACACCCTCAGGCCGCTATGCCGCCATCATCACACAGCGCCGAGATGAAAATGGACAATTAAATGTTCCCATCAGCACTTTTGAAGCTGTCTATAAAGCCATAGGCCTTTTCTTCGATTACGAGGCTTTTTCTGTTGACCTGTTGCGCCGGTTCTCAAAAGTCTTTTTCATGGACATCACTGGCAAGGACTATAAAGCTACTTTCGCGCTTCAAGGCCAAGGCAAAGATCGAAATACCCCAGAACAAAGGGCCTTTAATCTAACGAGTGACAACATCTGCATTCCCCAAGAGGTTTGCTGGCCCAGACAAAACATGCCATCTTCTATCATTCCGCCATCGCTTCACATTCAGGCGTTTCAAACAACAATCCAGACGGCACAGCCTCAACAGCCCCAAAACCAAAAAGAGCTAACAGAACTTGCAGCGCGCTTAACCTCGCAATGGAATATATAGCCGATCCAATATAAATTGATATTTATACCGCCGAGATTTTTTGCCCTGGCAAGGCAAAGTTCGCAGGCCATATAGACATATTGCCAAGAACTTTAACAAAGCCATGGTGAAAAAGATCAAGGTAGAAATATCAATTTATATTGGATCGGCTATAAGCTAGAGAAAACCCTAAGAGCCTGTTCAGTGCGCCTTAATCATATCCTCATAAAGCTTGACCATTTGCGCGGTGACAGCCTCGCGTGTGAAGCCTGAGAGATACTCTTGATACCCCGTCTCAACCATGTGTTGACAAAGAGCCTTATCGTCTATGGCTCTACGCAGGGCCTTATGAAGCGCCTCAACATCATCAATAGGAACAATCAAGCCATTATCTTCATCCCTAATATGAGCGGCAGGTCCTGCGCTCGCAGCCGCTACAAAAGGCCGCTTTGCCGCCCATGCCTCTAGAATAACCGTTCCGAAAGGCTCATAGCGCGAGGGCAAGCAGCATATATTGCACGCCTTCAGAAGAGCGCCTCGGTCCGTACGCCAGCCAAGAAAACGCACACGTTCTTCCATTCCTAATTCAGCCGTCAACGCCTTTAGCTCTTTTTCAAGCGGACCGTCTCCAGCTAGCCACAAATAGGCTTCAGGAATGTCTAAAGCCGCCCTCAAGAGCGTATCCAAGCCCTTCTTCTGATGAAGACGTGACAACGCCAAGATAAGAGGCGCATTAACCGGTGTATCAAGCGAAGCACGATCCGTCGCCTCCTCATCCTTCACGGTTGGAAAGGTTGGCACATAATGCGCTTTATCACGCGCCACACCTTTTGCAACCATGTGATCAGCGATGCCCTGTGTCACACCCACGAACTGTGTACAGCGCTTAAAATTGGCTGGATCATAATAACCGCCAAACCAGCCAATCACGGGCCCTTTATCCCAAGCAGGCATCAAACTTGCCGCACGCCGCATCCAGCAATGGATAAGGTCGGGCTGTTCCCGTTCGATAAGTTTTTTTAACCGATAGCGTTGAATAAAACGAATCCGACATTTCAGAACATCTGTGGCCAAAGAAACACCCGCTTGACGCATCTCTTCCGTACGCGGCGCATCAGGAGCCACAACACATATTTGCTCAACACCTTCTTGATGAAGGCTGAGCATAATATCCGTAGAATAGGTCTCGGCCCCGCCCTGTCCTCGGCCCGCCATGATGTGAAGAATTTTCATACTTAATCCTTTGTGTTCATGAATCCTTGCGTCTGCCCGTCGAGAATAAGACAGGTCAACACGCCCGTTGCATAAGCGCCCGTATCAATGCCAATGCGATTAGGCCTTATTTCTGGCTCTGTCTTGATCGTATGACCGTGGACGATAACAGATTCAAATTCGTAATCAGAGAATAAGAATTCTCCGCGAATTGTCATTTTATCTTCATCCACCTGCTGATCCAAAGGAACAAAAGGCCGCGCCCCAGCATGTGCAAAAAAATAATCGCCAAATGTCACAGAAGCCAACGTATTCTTAAAAAAAGCTTTGTGCTCAGACGGCATTTTTTCTTTCAGCTCATCATGCAGCGCTTCCATTTTTTTAGGTGTTGGCAGACCCGCCCCACGGATTCCATAGCTCGCCAAACAAGCAAGCCCCCCAAACTCAAGCCAACGTAAAGCAATGTCAAAATCTCCTTTTAAAAAACGAAGAAGGTAATTGTCATGATTGCCGCGCAAAAAAACGGGATCAATTTTCTCAGGAAAAGGCTGAAGCAATAGATCAATAACTTTTTTTGAATCCAACCCACGATCTATATAATCGCCCAGAAAGATGATTTTTTTATTCTTCTTAGGATAGCTCTGCGCGTCTTTTTCGATCTCTGCCAAAAGACGCACCAAGAGGTCGGCGCGACCATGAATGTCGCCAACCACATAAATGCGTTGGTCAGGCAAGGTATTAGGTTTTCTCATCATGGCCGCATGATGGCGGCTTGAGGGCCAAGAATCAATCTAAATCTGGTGCCGCAATGGGTTAAATATAATCCGCCAAGGACAGCTGTAACAACGTCCCTGTCGCAGAATAAGAAGCCTCCAACTGCGTCTGCAAAAGAGTAATCTTAATCCCAATTTCATTGATATCCACAGCAGAAATATTATCCGCTTGATCTTGAAGGCTTGTAATCTTCGACTCGATCAAGCTTTTGGCATCATCAAGCTGATTATAGGCATTTGTTGCCGCCGTATGAATTGAACGAATATCCGATGTCCCCTCAGAGATCAGGCTCGTTGCCGTTTTCATATACTCTGTATAATTATCGGGATCTTGCGTTGCCGCATAAGCCCAACGCAACCCCATAATGACTTTTTGAAACCCCTCTTCATTACTGTTAATGCCATATGTGATGGTTGTGCTTGAATCAATAGCTGTCGAACAATTAACGTTAGCCGCAGCAACTTGTTTTTCTGTATCAAGAGAATCATAATCTGCATCATATGACGGAACAGCGTTTCCCGTTGTAATATAAGGCGATGTCTCCGTCGGAGGAACTGGTAGATTCTGAATATTCGTCACAGGTGCTGTCGTGTAACGCGATCCTGAATAAAGATAACGCTCTCCCGACTTCTGATTGAGGTAATAGGTCATCTGATCCATATAACTTAAAATCTGCGTTGACAGAGAGTCAACGGTCTCCTCATTATACGTTTGTTGCCCCACAAGAGCGCTATAAGCTGTACTGAGCGTATCTTCGATGCCTGTCAGCGTACTGTCATACATTTCAAGACGCGTTTCTAACGTCGAAATAACGTCAAGATACCCCTCTTGTTCTGCAACGGTACTCGTGACATCCAAAAGCGTTTGAGCATTGCTTGCCGAATAATCCGTCAGATTAGTTGAATAAACCTTGGTCGTTAGCTGCTCTGTAAGCTTGGACAACAGCGCCTGACTAGATGTCAGGTTTGTCATAACGCTTGTTTGAAGGCCTAATGTGGATAATGTTTCTACCATGATTTTCCTTTTAAATGTTCGAGAGAACATCAAATAGTTCGTTTGTCACTGTCATCACACGTGCTGAAGCCGTATAGGCCTGTTGCAAGGTGACAAGAAGAACCATCTCTTCATCTGTATTGACCCCCGTCTTGTTCGCAAGCTTTTCCTCAAGATAAGCGGCCTGCTCTACTGCTGTGTCCGTCAAAGACGAAATATTACTCGCATCCTGTTGAAAGCTCGCCAAAACTGATGTCACGATTGTGCGATAACTGGCACCATTCGCATTCAACCCGTCTGCAGAAAGAAGGCGCGTTGCATCTGTCAAGGATGAAACGACATCCCCCGCACTTGCGACTTTAACTGTTGCGGTTCCATTAAGAAGCGCCGCATTAACTTCTATGTTTGTCCTATCGGTTCCTATAAAAAAGTCACTCGCCAACTCAGCTGGTGAATCTTCATCTGCACCACCATAAAGCGTATATGTTGCAGGAAGCGTTCCATCATTAAGCGTTGTTGGGTCAAGATCAAAGGTACTATGTGCTGTCGCCGTAACAAGCGTTGATGGCAACGTGTTAATCGCACTAATCAAATTCGTCCAATCATAAGGACCCGACCCAATATCAATATTATCTATATTTTCTGTTGTCGTCCCATCTGTAATGGTAATCTGATAAGTGCCTACCGTTGTCCCATTATCAATCGTATAGGAAATACTATTTCCTGAGGAACCGGCTGTAACCGCTGTCATACGCATAGCCCCAGACAGCAAATACTGGGACGCAACAGCATCCCCTGTAGTGCTTGCGCTATTATAAGCAGACGCAAATGTAGCTTCTCCAGAAGTCGCCGTTGTTGTCGTGCTTAAAAAGCAATCAGCAAGAAGATCAAGCTGCGAACGAAGTTTTTGAATAACGCTTACGCCAGATTCTGTGCTTGCTGGCGAAGTCGTAGAGCGGAAATCAATAAGCCCCTCAAGCGCACCACCAACAAGCGTTTCGTTCAAGGAATCAGATAAATTACCAGACTCATAAATATCCGTCCCATTATAAACAAAGCTGGCAACTGACGAACCGTCGATTAACTGATAGCCCCCTTTGGTATAAAGCGCGATTTGACCATTGTCGCGCGACATCACCTGCACATCAAGAAGCTCCGAGATCTTCAAAATAACTTGATCTCGCTCATCCTCTAAATTCGTTGGCGACATATTGGATGTCGTAAGAAGAGAAATCTTATCATTAAGAGACTGGACCTGCTCAAGATATGCATTAAGATCACTTACCGAGCTTTTGATGCTGTTGGTACAATCACGATCCAATTCCTCAATACCCGCAGCCAACCGCTGGATCTCGTTACTGAGATTAACGGCACTCTGAATAACTTGCTGTTGGCTCACAGAGCTTTCCGGTGACGCAGATAGCTCCGTCCACGCATTAATAAAAGCCGTTGTAACAGTCGTAATTTGCGGCTCATCGCTTGAGCTAATCCCCAGCAGATCAAGCGCTTTTTGCATATAGGTATCCTGCGCCGCCAGCTTGCCTGCATCAGATGTCGCAGAACTAAGCGAGGTAAAAAGCGCCTGATCCGTTGAACGAGCAAAACCTACGACCTGAACGCCGCTGCCTGCCTGCCCCAAGGTTCCCGAAGAAAGAAGAGCCTCTTTCTTCGTAAAACCGTCAACGCTCGCGTTGGCAATGTTATCCGCCGTAACCTCAAGACGCGTTGAAGTCGTCTTGATTCCCGAAAGAGAAATGGAAAGAGCGGACGCAAGAGACATAATAACAACTCTTCAAGAAAGATAAGAAAAAGCCAAAAGCTAACGAATGATGTTAATGGCTTCTTGCATCATATTGTTGGCTGTGGTGATAGTTTTAGCATTCGCTGAATAGATCTGCTGAGCTTGGATGAGCTTTGTAAACTCACTAGCGATATCCACATTTGAACCTTCAAGAGCATTTCCATTGATACTTCCCGCACCGTTCGATCCAGCTGAGCTGTATCGCGCTGAACCAGAAGCAAGTGTTTGCGCAAAAGCACCACCCGTCATCCGCTGTAGCTCGCCTTCCGCGAAAAACTGAACAACCGGAATCTGCGCAATCGTCCGAGACCTACCATTGTCATAATTCAGAGTTACGTAGCCATTCTCATCAATACCCAAAGACTGGAACGATCCACGCGGGATACCGTTTTGCTCTAAGGTAGTCACAGACACGGTCGTATCATCGAACTGCGTCACACCGCTGGAGGTATCATAAGCACCAAAATCAATTGTAAAGCTCTGTGAACCTGCTCCAACAAAATCAAGACTAAAGGTAATCTCTGCGCTATTTACAAGCTCAGCCGTGTTATCAACAACCGTATAGTGTTCTGCAGCCGCTCCTCCGGTTAGATCGTATGTTGCAGGTAGTGTCAACGTCGTTGGATCAAGGTCGCCCGAGTTGCTTAACGCTGCTGTCGCAAGCGCACCACCATTGATAGCATTCCTCATAGTAGTCCAGTCATAAGGACCAGAGCCTATATCAATGTTGTCGTAATTTTCCGTTGTCGTACCATCTGTAATCGTGATCTGATATCCTGAAACGCTTCCCGCCTCGATTGTATAGGAAAGGTCATTACCTGCAGTCCCAGCTGTAGCTGCCGTTAGAGTCAGCGCATCAGTCAACGTACTTGTTGCCGTTTGTATAGGCGTTGCCGCACCAATAGAGTTAATCGTACCTGCATTCGTTGTATCATTGAATGTAAAAGGCATTGTAACAGTATAATCTGAATATGTTGCTGGCGTTCCTCCATCCGAAACAGCATCAGGTACAACAACCTCTAAACTCCATGTGTTTGTACCCGTCTTCGTCCAAGTAAAAGTCATATCATGCTCTCCACCAAGAGAGTCATAGACCTGAACGGTCGAAGGAGAAGAGGCAAAGTTCGTTGCCGCACTTGAGGGCAAGTTGGCCGCATAGGTTACAGTACTTGTTCCCACAGGATTATCCAGAAGAGCAGAAATCTGGATAGGGTCAACCGAGGAAGTATCAACGACACCATTAGCATCAACAGTATACCCAGTCAGATAATAGCCCCCCGAATTAACAAGATAACCATTCTTATTAAGAGAAAAATCGCCTGCTCTCGTGAAATAAGTCGTATCACCAAAAGTCTCCAACCCATTGGCATCAACGATAGCCGCCCGAACAGGAAAATAACCAGACCCCGATATAGCCAACGAAGTCGCACTATCATCCTCGGTAATCGTCCCTTGTGTGGCATTGGTATATTGCGGCGTTGCCCGCACACCACCCGGATCATTCACTGTCGAGGATGACTGCGTCACCAAACTCTCAAAACGCGTATTAATGCCTTTGTACCCCGTTGTTTGGGAGTTCGCCAAATTATCGGAAATATTGCCAATTGAAGCGGATTGAGCAGCAAGCCCACCCACGGCGACTTGCAGAGCGGCATAAATAGACATTGAACAACACCTCTTAATTAATTTTGTAAGCGACGGCAAAAAGAGCCATCAGGAAACCCCACCAGAGCTTACGCAAACCTTATGCCAAAACTGAATCTCATTGTTTTTTGGGGTAAAATGGAATCTTTTGAATCAGTTGGCAAACCTGCAAGGCAAGTTTTTCCGCATGCAGAGGTAAAAAACACCCCCTTTCAAAATTCTGTGCCGCTTGACAAGAAAAAAGAACTAAACTAGAACATAATAGGTACATATAGTCATTAAATTAAGAATTTCCACTAGGAACGAGGAGCGCAGTGGACTAATCGCTCCATAAGCGACGAGTGACCACGTGGAAAACTTAATTAAATGACTACAACTTATACATAAAGCAGGGAGCTCCCTCGTGTTGACAAAAAAACAGAAAGAATTGCTGCTCTACATCCATGACTCCTTGCAGCAAGAAGGGGTGACGCCCTCCTTTGATGAAATGAAAATGGCATTGGGCTTACGTTCTAAATCAGGAATTCACCGCCTCATCACAGGGCTGGAGGAACGTGGCTTTATTAAGCGTTTACCCCATAGGGCACGCGCCATTGAGATTCTACGCCTCCCAGAAAATAAAGATACACCCCCGCTTCACGCCCTGAAACAAGCGGCCCAACATGTTGTAGAGGAAATCGCAACAGCCTTATCTGTTCCTCTCTATGGAAAAATTGCCGCAGGTACGCCTATCGAAGCCATAAGCGATGTACAAAACCAGATTGAAGTACCACCTGCCCTCCTAACAAATGTCAAAGGCGGCCTGACAGGCGAACATTATGCGCTGGAAGTGGCTGGCGATTCGATGATTGAAGCTGGTATCATGAATGGCGATCATGTGCTCATCCGTCGCACAGATACGGCAGAAAATGGTGCCATTATCGTAGCATTAGTGGACGATCAGGAAGCAACACTAAAATATCTGGAACGCCGCAAGGGCACACTAGCCCTTGTACCGGCTAATAAAGATTATGAAACGCAACTTTATGATCCACGGCGCGTGAAAGTCCAAGGCCGCCTTGTTGGCCTCATAAGGAAGTATTAGCCACATCAACTTCTTTTAAAATCAATAAGTTACAAATAGGCCAAGGATGTCCTCTTGACTCGGCGGCTAAGAGGACTATCCTTGGCAGACTCGCGCCGTGGAAGAGGATACCTTTGAGTCCTTTCATGCGCTTTATCGTACGCCATGGCTGTTTAACATCTAACTTTTCGGGTTTGTTCATGAAGCTCTCTGTTAAAGGTAAGCAAATCGACGTTGGTGATGCTCTACGTGAGCATGTAGAAACACAACTGCAAGACATCGTCGGTAAATTTTTTAGCGATTCTATTGATGCACAAGTAACCTTCTCGCGGCAGGCACATCTGTTCTGCACGGATATTACGGTTCATGCGGGACGTGGCCTTGTTCTGCAAAGCACAGGTGAAGCCGCTGATGCCTACCCCTCATTTGACGCCGCCGCCGACCGTATGGCTGAGCGTCTGCGCCGCCACAAAAACCGTCTTAAAAAACACCACATGGATCAAAGCCGCAAAGAAGCGGTTGAAGTCCAAAGCTTCGTTTTAGAGGCCTCACAAGAGGACATAAAAGAGGACGGAACAGATAATCCTGTTGTTGTTGCTGAAATGACAACGCCAGTAGCCCATCTAACCGTAAGCGAAGCCGTGATGCGCCTTGATCTGAGCGGTGAATCGGCTCTGTTGTTCCACAACATGGCACATGGCGGGCTAAATATGGTTTATCGTCGGAGCGACGGTCATATTGGCTGGGTTGACCCCCAAGGCCAAGCGGCATAGCAGGATCAGAACAATGAAGAAGGACGTTGCGTTAAACGATCTTTTGGGGCTGGATGCCGTTGTAGCGGCATGTGAAGCGGAAACCAAGAAACAGCTTCTTGAAAACTTGGCAGCTCATGCTGGAACAGCGTTGGCGCTAGAAGCTCATGTGCTTTTTGATGCCCTGTGGGAACGGGAGAAACTCGGCACCACAGGCGTCGGCCAAGGCATTGCCATTCCCCATGCACGCATAGCGGGACTGGATAAAGTGCAAGGATTCTTCGTACAGCTCAAAACCCCCTTGTCTTTTGACGCCGTTGACGATCAGCCCGTTGATTTAGTCTTCTTGCTGTTGGCCCCTCAGGATGCTGGTGCAGACCATCTTCATGCATTGGCCTGTGTGTCTAAAATCTTGCGTAATTCTGATTTTTGCGCCAAATTACGAAAAGCAAAAGATGAAAAGGCTCTAACACAAATCCTAGAGTCAGCCGTCAATATGTGCGCAGCCTAAGGCCACGCCCTAGGTTAACACATTCTCTTTCAAGCGTATTACTGCGTTTAGGCCTGTTATGCGCGCCCACCCGTCCCTCACAAGGCCGTATCCTGTGGTCAAAAAGCGAAAGAAACAAGAACAGAAGAATGGAACACTTTGGCTCATCGTAGGATGGGCCGTGGTGTTGGCTGGCATTTTCATCGCTGTATATTTTGTCTCTCAAGCTAAACCTCGCACGCGTCTGGTCTGCGATCCAAATCGAAATTATACATTGACCACCTTCGGTACATGCCGCTCAGAGCCTGATAAGTAGAGAACAGCTATAGCCTATTTCACTTCTGCTAACGAACGAGTCATACGCTCTGAGAGAATCAAGACCGCATTCTCTAATAGCGTTAGAACCTCTGTTTGACGTTCGTGGGCGGCTTTCAAATCGCCCTTCGCAAGAGCCGCTAAAACAGCTTCGATCGCAATCTCGCTGTCTTTAATTTCCATCAAATTGAGATCCGTTTTTTTGACAATTTTCTTCAAAGCCGCCCATAAATCTTGTTGATCCTCTTTAAGCTCTGAAATCTTTTTGCTCTTTTTTGGATTCAGGTTATCCCGAGATAATTCTCCACTTATAATAGATAGTTTTTCTTGCGCATGAACCAACAACTGCATCGCCGATAATTGCCGCGCCAAACAATCTTGCGCCTGATTAAGCTCTGGTAATGTTGTGGGCAGATTCTCAATCAAAGCGCCCATATGTAACAGCCTTCCTTTGACCGCCCGACCATCCCCTTTCTTTAAAGCTATTTCTATAGCTTCGAGTTGAGCTTGAAAATGCTCTTGTGAAGAAGCTTCCGTTCCTTTGAAAGAGGCATTCGCATAAGCCGTCAGAACAGGCGCTATACGTGATTGTTCTGAATCAAGGGCTGCAAAATAAGTTTCTCCTGCTCTCCGCAAGGCCTCCAACAAAGGCACATAAACTGCCTTATCCTGATAGAGTGAATCTTTAATCTCTCCATAGATTGAAGCCAATTTTTCACGATAAAGGCCAATCTGTCCTTCTTCCATACGAATAGCCACGCGCCATAAAAGCGCAGCCGTTTGTTCAATAACGCCACGATCTTCATTGATGACCAAACGCACAGCCCCAGAACGAAGCGCAAGAACAGCAATCATATCTTTTTGAAAGTCACCTTGTTGACGAGCAATACCCGCCATGACATTCGCCGCTTCATGCCTTGTCCTTTTCTCAGGATTCTCCAGAAGTTTGTTCCGCGCTTCGATAAGAGCACGCGCAAAAGCATTGTAAAAATGACGGACAGGTAACCGAATAACTCTAGCTCTTGTTGTTGCTTCCTGCCCCGCACTATCAACGGCAACAAGCTGTAAAGAGACATCCTCTCCTGCCCAAGGCAAGGAGGAAAGCTCCACATAAGATGCATCCTCTACTTCCTGACGTTGCAGCAAAGCAAGAGGCACATCAACAGCCTCATCCTCAGGCTTTTTTTCACGAGGCAACACGCGAACAAAAAGGCTTCTGATAAGCTGATCGTCTTGAGCCTTATACGCGATACGAACTGTCTGGCGCGTTGTTATAAAGGGTTCTTCTTGCCACACGATAAAGGGAGGATGATCCGTCTGCTGCGGCAACATACCGCCGTTCAAGAAACCAATGAAGACAGCGCACCCAAACAGAAAGGCCGCACCACAGAACAATAAAAGGCGGGAACGGTTACGAACAGAAAAATGGATAGGAAGTTTTTTCATGGGTTCTGTTGAGAATCTGACGCAGGATAAACCTGCTCATAGCTTTCCTTGCTCATCCCCGGATAGGGATCAACATCGCTCGGCATTTTACCGCAAGCTGTCACGCCCAAAAGAAGAAGCACGATAGCCGTAAAACGGAAAAGGGTTATCCTGAATTGTAGCCACAAAAACATAAACCTGCCTCACTAAACCTAATGGTCGCATGCGTAGTTTAAGCTGCTTTCCCTTGTATCGCAAGCTTCAGAACCAAGCCCCATTAACTTCCCGAGGAAGTTTCCTCAGAAGAACTAGAGGAAGAACTGGAAGACGCCGTCGTCAGCGCAAAGACAGACAAAACATCCGTATCCTCAAGCGTATAATCACCAATCATCATAGACAAAGCGCCATCCTCATCCGTTTCAATACTGGAAACCTGACCAACGACACGCATATCCGATATCTCAATTGCATCTCCGGACGAATCTTTAGCTGTAATAGTAAAGGAATAAACTCCGTCTTCCGCTGTCGTTCCATCCGTCAAAGTGCCATCCCATGCCACACGATTCAGACCCTTTTCTGTCGGCGCATCAACTTGTGCGATAACATTCCCAGATTCATCTTGAACATTAATCGTAACACTTAATGCTTCTGAAGGCAGAGTATAGCCCAGCAAGGCCTGTCCATTTTGAACGACTAAATCACCATCTGTTTCCGCTTCTACATATTGACCAACATAACTTAAGAGCGGTGTGATTCCATTGGAATTTATGGTTGAAGCAATCGCATCCAACTTATCATTTGTACTAATTTGTTGCTCGACTTCCGCATACTGGACAAGTTGTTGCGTAAATTCACTGGCATCAGCAGGATCCGTGGGGTCCTGATTTTTAAGTTGTGCCGTCAGGGTTTGCAGAAAGGTATCAAAATCCCCCCAAAGAGACGTCGTATTCGAGGATTCTACCTTCGCCGCCGCACTTGTTTGCGAGGCAATATAATTTTGAAGAATGGAGCTGGAATCAACCGTTGTCATATCATTTCATCCTTCTCATCAAACATGTAAATTAACGCGCTCAGGCGTCACGTAATAAGTCTCTTGCACCAAAGACTCGCTCCCCCCATCATCATCGGCAAAACCAGAAGAGAAACGGTTGTTCTCCGTCATCTGCTGCTCTTTAAAGCTTTGCCCTTGATTATTCTCGTTCAGCGAAAACTGCATGCCCCCTGCATCCAAAGAAAATCCGGCAGCTTCAAGAGCGCGCTGCAAACTGTCTTGATCCTTCATCAACAGATCAAGAGATGCCTGGCTATCCGCAGAGACCGTTGCCTGAACCTTATGATCCCCTGTAAATTCAAGCTTCACCTGCACCTTTCCAAGCTCTTCTGGCTTAAGATGAAGGGTCATTTCTTCTTGCCCCTCTTTAGCCATTTTGCTGATCTGTACAGCTATTTGTTCAGCCGGAGAGGACGCGCTCGTGTAGCTCGCACTGGCCGTTCTTACTGTCGAAAGCTGACTGGTTTGCGTATAGCGGGCAGCCGACTGAAGTCCTTGGACAGAACCTGTTTGTCCTGTTTCGCTAATGCTGCCGTTTTGCGCATTGCTGGATGAGCTCGTCAAACTCTCAATTGCTTTTTTAAGATTTGTTCCCGCCGTGTCCGCAACCAAATGATTGGTTGCTTCTTTTGTTGTTGCCTTTTTCGTTGTGACGGCCTCAGCAACGAACTCCCCCTCCTCAGAAGAGGTTTCACTCTCCCCCGCATAAGAGAACTCATTCTGAGCTGATGTCCCTGCCTTTTCTAAAACAGTATCAAATGATGCACCTGTATCAGGATCAGCTTCATGCCCATCCCCCGCCTTAACCTCTTCTTGCGGAAGAGCTTGCTTGGCCCTAATGCCAAAAGCTCCTTCCAACGAAGCATTGCCGCCTTTTATCGCAACATCACCTTCTTCTGAACCTTTTGTCTCTTTCGTTTTTCTCTTCAGTAACGACTTTATTTCCGATTCAATATAAGCCGCAACATCATCAACATTTTCTAGTTGCTCATCCCCAGCCGCTTCTTTTGTATCACCATCGGATGTTTCTTTCGTTTCTGCCAAGGGATTTAAACTCGCCAAGAATGCCAGAAGAGCCTTATCTGAATCATTACTCTCTTCTATAGATTCGTCGTTACTTGCGAACTCTTCTTCTGCCTGAGTGAGAGATTCATCACCTTCGACCTCATCGCCGCTTTTCGCGTCCGCTTTATCTTGAGAAGAACCTTTATTCTCTTGAGCTTCTTTAGGCTTTTCATTCCTATCTTTTAAAGCAACCGCATCTTGAGCCTCAGAAGAAGCCTCTCCTTCATCTGTCTGGCGCGCATTCTTGGCAGGCTCGGCTTTCTCTTGAGCCGCATCCACAGTAGATTGCGTCTTCGTTTCCAATCTGGATGAGCCTTGCCCTGCACCTGATGATGTCGTTTGTTGCAAAGAAGGACGCTCAATCGCAACACTACGCTCTGGCATCTTAACCTCAACAGGCATTTGCTTGGTCTCCGCCAAAAGCGAGGCAAACAAGCCCCCGCCACCATTCCCCGTATTGGCATCAGACTTCAGTGAAGCAAGGAACCCCAAGATAGAGTCCTTACTTGTTACTTCAGATGTCCCCACTACTTGCACCATCGGAAGAACCCTTTCTTTTCTTTAAACGTTACGACAGAAGGCAACTGGATCACAAACCGGATTATGCGTGCCTAATTCGAATTGCTTTATACGTGGATCCGTATAGGAATCCATTTTCTGAGCCCTTTTAACCGCCGCCTTAACGATAAGTTCGATTAGATTTTGTGTTGCTGTAAGCGCACCCTTTAAAGATGCTTGATTTTTACGTGCCGCAGCTTCACACGTGACACGCGCCTCACGCAGACGCATTTTTGTTTCTGCGTCTAGTCTTTTTAGCATGGCTGGATTATTCGCAACAAAGATGAGCGACTTTTGATATTCCCGTAACAGTTTTACTTTTTCACGGCTGGCGTCTTTGACATCATCCATTTGCTTGTTTTTAAGCGCTGCCGTTTCTTTTTCCAAAAGAAGGGTCAATGAATTCATCATAACGATTAAATCATTGCCTACATCTTCTGGCGTTTTGTCTTGGTTAGCTTGCGTCGTCATAAAAGAAACTCCCTGTTTAATTAAGTGTGGTCTGCGCCGCCTGTTCTTGTAATTTCAAAACTTCATGCATCAGCATATCGGATAACCCCAACCCATCTGCTTCTGCCATGCTTTTCCCATATTCTTGCACCAGCAAATCACGAAAAGCTTCTTCTCCTGCACCACCGCCAAACATAGAGTCAGCCTCTAACCCTTCCCACATTGGCTTGAGCATTTGCCCCATAAAAACAGCTTCAAAATCCTTGGCTGTTTTTTGTAATGCTTCATTGTTACCGCTTGGCACGACATTTTCTGAAACAGCCGCCGCTTGTATCAAGCCTACGTTTATGACATTGCCACCAATCATCTAGATCACCATAAGCTCAGCTTGAAGAGCTCCCGCTGCTTTAATGGATTGTAAGATTGTGATCATATCGCGAGGCCCAATCCCCAGCGCGTTAAGGCTTTGCACCATTTTTTGCAAGCTGACACCTGTTTCAAGAACAGCCATTCTATTGCCTTCACCTTGGTTAACAGAAACGGATGTACGCGCTACAGTCGTCGTTGTTCCTCCTTCTGAAAACGCCTCTGGCTGAGATACCTGCGGCGTTTCAGTAATACGGATCGTCAAGTTTCCTTGTGCTATAGCAACCTTATTAATCCGCACATTATCACCCATCACGATGACTCCTGATTGCTCATCAATGACAACGCGTGCGATTTGGTCTGGCTCGACTTCAACCTGCTCAACCTGTGTCATCATCCCCACGAGATCGGTCTTATTTTTATCGGAAAGCGCTATTTCGATAGTCGCTGAATCCTGCGCCTTAGCGATAGGACTACGGAAGCTCTTATTGATCGCTCGTGCAGCACGATTGGCTGTCGTGAAATCGGGGTTCTTGAGAGAAAGCCGGAGCGAAGATAAATCAGCTAACTTAAATTCGACTTCCCGCTCAACAATGGCTCCATTGGCAATACGCGCAGACGTAGGAACTCCCTTTGTAACCGTGGTCCCCTCACCTTCCGCAGAGAACCCGCCCACAGCCAGAGGCCCTTGCGCGACCGCATAGACCTCACCATCCGCCGCAAGCAGAGGGGTCACAAGCAGCGTCCCACCGACAAGGCTCTTGGCATCACCAAGGGTGGACACCACAACATCAAGCCGCGTACCTTGTGCTGAAAAAGGAGGCAACGTCGCCGTCACCATAACAGCCGCTACGTTCTTAGTCTTCATACCAGAATCGCGGCTGTTAACGCCTAAACGTTCCAGCATGCCAACAATACTTGTTTCAGTGAATGGCGAGTTCGTCAAACCATCCCCCGAACCATTTAACCCCACGACAAGACCATAGCCGATCAGCATGTTGTCACGCACGCCTTCAAAATCAGCAATATCCTTCAACCGCGAAGCCGCCATAGAAGGCGAGCTCACAAGCAGCAAGGCACCCACCAGCAGCAGGATAGAGGGAAAACTGACACGAAAACGGATCAGAGAAGAGAAAGATAAAGGCATCATAGACATAAAACTCCTTAACCATCTGTTTACTCGCAAATGCCGTGCCAGACTCTCCCTCCCCGTCTTATATGTTGAAATAATGGTCTTTTTCTCTCTATCACAAAGGATGCAAAAGCTTTATGATAGGACATGTTTTGCCGCTCTATAACGGCAGGGCTCGGAATCTTTTGCCGCCTAGTAATGAAAAAAGAGATCGTGTAAAAAAAGCCATGATTAATCGAATCGACGGTCCTCGGCCTTTAGACACAACATCGCCTATCCGCCGCAAGGATAAGGCAAAAAAGACGGCATCCTCCAGCTTTGCCTCACATCTTGACGCGCCTGAAGAAACGGCCGCAGCGCAAGAGGCTGGCATACTCGGTTCGGTCTCTGGTGTTTGGGACATTCAGGAAGTAGATGATACGCTCGCCCGAGCCGCACGAGGCAAGCTACGAGCTGAGGATCTTCTTGAAAAGATGGATGAAATCCGGCTAGACCTCCTCTCAGGCACATTGACACAAAGCACGCTACAAAGGCTCTCCCAAACTATAGCCTCACGCCGCGCCGAGGTGGATGATCCCAAATTAAACGAAATTCTTGACGAAATAGACTTGCGCGCTCAAGTAGAATTAGCCAAATTCACCCGCGCTTAAGGAGCGAGAGGGGGAAGACCTCCCCCCACCATTTTTATGAAGGAGTCTTTCACAATGGTTACAGTACCCCAGAATTACAAGCCCACGCAAAAAGAGCCTTATATGAATCCCGTCATGCTTCAGTATTTCAAACAGAAGCTGATTGATTGGAAGGATGAAATTCTAGCCGATGCCTCTTCTACCCTGCAAGAGCTACAAGATGAGGGCGGTGTACGCGAGCCGGATATCGCAGACCGCGCAACGATCGAAACGGATGTAGCGCTTGAAATGCGGGCACGTGATCGCCAAAGAAAGCTCATCAGCAAGATTGACGAGGCTCTAGAGCGCATTCGCACCAATGATTATGGCTATTGCGAAGAAACAGGAGAGCCTATTGGCATTAAACGGCTAGAGGTTCGCCCCGTTGCAACTCTCTCTATCGAAGCACAGGAACGCCACGAACGGCTTGAAAGGACACATCGTGATGAGCGTGAGTAAAAAGACCCTTCTGATCAGCACAGCTATTTTAAGCTTCTTTGTCACATCCCCTGCGCGT